>DATJTX010000018.1 GCA_035502855.1 Candidatus Baltobacteraceae bacterium | reverse complement strand
CTCGAAGATGACGTTGTGCTTGTCGGGCTGGATGCCGATGCCGGTATCGACCACCGCGAACGCGATGTACGGCGCAACGACGCCATCGTAGCCCGGCCGTTCGACGCGCGCGAGGTGCAGCTCCACGCTGCCGTGCGCGGTGAACTTGAAGGCGTTCGAGAGCAGGTTCTTGAGAATCTGCATCAAGCGCGTGTTGTCGGTTTCGAGGACGCTCGGCATCGCCTCATCGACCGAGATCCGGAATGCCAGGCCGCGCTCCTGCGCCACGCCGCGGAACGTGCGCTCGACGTCGTCGCACAGATCCGTGATGCGGGTCTCGGCGATGTCGACCGAGGTCGTGCCCGACTCGATCTTCGAGAGGTCGAGGATGTCGTTGATCAGCGTGAGCAGATCGTGCCCCGCGCCGCGGATCGTCTGTGCGAACTCGACCTGCTGAGCGGACATGTTGCCCTCCGGGTTCTCAGCCAACTGCTTGGAGAGAATGAGGAGGCTGTTGAGCGGCGTGCGCAGTTCGTGCGACATGTTCGCCAGGAACTGCGACTTGTATTTCGAGGTGAGCGAGAGCTGCTCGGCCTTGCGTTCGAGTTCGGTGCGCGCCTCTTCGATCTCGCGCGTGCGGCGCTCGACTTCGGCGTTGCGTTCCTGCAACAAACGCGCCTTTTCTTCCAACTCGTCGTTGGTCTGCGTGAGTTCGAGCTGCTGGCTCTGCAGCTCCGCGGTCAGCGACTGCGACTGCTTGAGCAGTTCTTCCGTCCGCATCGAGGCCGTGATCGTGTTCAGCATGACGCCGATCGACTGCATCAACTGATCGAGGAAGAGCAAGTGGATCTCGCTGAAGCGGCCGAGCGAGGCGAGCTCGATGACTGCCTTGATCTCGCCTTCGAACGTGACCGGAAGCACGACCAGCGAGAGCGCCTCGACCTCGCCGAGCCCCGAGCTGACTCGCATGTAGCTCTTGGGAACCTCGGTGAGCAGAATACGCTGCTTTTCGATCGCGCACTGCCCGACGAGTCCTTCACCGAAGGAGATGGTCTCGCCCGCGCGCTCGCGCGGGAGCGCGTAGCTTGCGATAAGGCTCAATACCAACTCGCCCTCGAGCATGTCGCTGACGTAGAAGGCGCCGGTCTGCGCGTTGACCAGCGGAACCAGTTCCGACATGATCAGTCGCGTGACCGCGGTGATGTCGCGCTGACCTTGCAGCATCGACGTGAAACGCGCGAGATTGGTCTTGTACCAGTCTTGCTCGGTGCCCTTCCGCGTCGTGTCGCGCAGATTTTGAATCATCTCGTTGACGTTGCGCGTGAGTTCACCGACCTCGCCGCGCGCTTCGATCTCGATCGTGCGCGAGAGGTCGCCCTTGGTGACGGTCGTCGCGACCTCGGAGATGGCGCGAATTTGGTTGGTGAGCTGGGCCGCGAGCTGGTTGACGTTGTCGGTCAGATCGCGCCACAGACCGGCGGCGCCCGGCACGTTGGCCTGACCGCCGAGCCGGCCGTCGAAACCGACCTCGCGTGCCACGGTGGTCACTTGGTCCGCGAAGATCGCCAGCGTGTCGATCATCCCGTTGATCGTCTCGGCGAGCTGCGCGATTTCACCGCGCGCTTGCAGCGTCAGTTTGCGCTTGAGGTCCCCGTTGGCGACACCGGTAACGACCTGCGCGATTCCGCGGACCTGGTTCGTCAAGTTGGCGGCCATCGAGTTGACGTTGTCGGTAAGGTCTTTCCACACGCCCGAGACGCCTTGAACGTGCGCCTGACCGCCGAGCACGCCCTCCGAACCGACTTCCCGCGCAACGCGCGTCACCTCGGAGGCGAACGCGTTGAGCTGGTCGACCATGACGTTGATCGTGTCTTTGAGCTCGAGAATTTCGCCGCGCACGTCGACGGTGATCTTCTTCGAGAGGTCGCCGTTGGCAACGGCGGTGGTGACCTTGGCGATGTTACGCACCTGCGAGGTCAGGTTCGAGGCCATGAAGTTCACCGAATCGGTGAGATCTTTCCACGTGCCGCTGACGCCCTGAACGCGCGCCTGGCCGCCCAGGATACCGTCGGAGCCGACTTCACGCGCGACGCGCGTCACTTCACCGGCGAACGCGTTGAGCTGGTCGACCATCGTGTTGATCGTGTTTTTGAGTTCCGCGATTTCGCCGCGTACGTCGACGGTGATCTTCTTGGAGAGGTCGCCGTTGGCAACGGCAGTCGTCACGTCTGCAATGTTACGCACTTGTGACGTAAGGTTCGAGGCCATGATGTTGACCGAATCAGTCAAGTCTTTCCAGGTGCCGGACACGCCCTGCACCTGCGCCTGGCCGCCGAGTTTGCCTTCGGAGCCGACCTCACGCGCGACGCGCGTGACTTCGGATGCGAAACCGTTGAGCTGGTCGACCATCGTGTTGATCGTATTCTTCAGTTCGGCGATTTCGCCGCGCACGTCGACGGTGATCTTTCGCGAAAGATCGCCGTTGGCGACGGCGGTCGTAACGTCGGCGATGTTGCGCACCTGCGAGGTGAGGTTCGACGCCATGAAGTTCACCGAGTCGGTGAGGTCTTTCCATGTTCCGGAGACGCCTTTGACGTCGGCCTGGCCGCCGAGTTTGCCTTCCGACCCGACTTCGCGCGCAACGCGCGTCACTTCGGACGCAAAGGCGTTGAGCTGGTCGACCATGATGTTGATCGTGTCTTTGAGTTCGAGGATCTCGCCGCGAACTTGCACGGTGATCTTCTTCGAAAGGTCGCCGTTGGCAACGGCAGTGGTCACGTCGGCAATATTACGCACTTGTGACGTGAGGTTCGAAGCCATGAAATTCACCGAATCGGTGAGGTCCTTCCACGTTCCCGAAACGCCGGCCACCTGCGCTTGACCGCCGAGGATGCCTTCCGAACCCACTTCACGCGCGACGCGCGTCACTTCGGAAGCGAAACCGTTGAGCTGATCGACCATCGTGTTGATGGTGTCCTTGAGCTCGAGAATTTCGCCACGTACGTCGACCGTGATCTTCTTCGAAAGATCGCCGTTGGCAACGGCGGTGGTCACGTTGGCGATGTTGCGCACCTGCGAGGTGAGGTTCGAGGCCATGACGTTGACGGAATCGGTGAGGTCTTTCCACGTGCCCGAAACGCCGCGCACGTCAGCCTGTCCGCCGAGAATCCCTTCGGAGCCGACTTCGCGCGCGACGCGGGTTACTTCGGAAGCGAACGCGTTGAGCTGGTCGACCATCGTGTTCATCGTGCGCTTGAGATCGAGAATCTCACCGCGCACGTCGACGGTTATTTTCTTCGATAGGTCGCCGCTTGCGACGGCGGTCGTCACTTCGGCGATGTTACGCACCTGGGCGGTGAGGTTCGAAGCCATCGTGTTGACCGAGTCGGTGAGATCTTTCCACGTCCCGGCGACGCCTTGCACCTCGGCCTGTCCGCCGAGCTTCCCTTCGGAACCGACTTCGCGCGCGACGCGCGTGACTTCCGAAGCGAAGGCGTTGAGCTGGTCGACCATCGTGTTGACCGTGCGTTTGAGGTCGAGAATCTCGCCCCGCACGTCGACGGTGATCTTCTTCGAGAGGTCGCCGTTGGCGACGGCCGTCGTGACGTCGGCGATGTTGCGGACTTGCGCGGTGAGGTTACCGGCCATGGTGTTCACCGAGTCGGTGAGGTCTTTCCACGTACCGGCGACGCCTTCGACCGCGGCTTGTCCGCCGAGTTTTCCTTCGGATCCGACTTCGCGGGCGACGCGCGTGACTTCCGAGGCAAAGGCGTTGAGCTGATCGACCATGACGTTGATCGTGTCCTTGAGCTCCGCGATTTCGCCCCGCACCTCGACGGTGATTTTCTTCGAAAGATCGCCGCGCGCCACGGCGGTCGTGACGTTCGCGATGTTTCGGACCTGCGCGGTGAGGTTACCGGCCATCGTGTTCACCGAGTCGGTGAGATCTTTCCACGTACCGCCGACGCCCGTCACCTGCGCCTGACCGCCGAGGATGCCTTCCGAACCGACCTCGCGCGCGACGCGGGTGACTTCCGAGGCGAACGCGTTCAGCTGGTCGACCATCGTGTTGATCGTGCCTTTGAGTTCACGAATTTCGCCGCGCGCCTCGACCGTGATTTTCTTCGAGAGATCGCCGTTCGCGACCGCGGTGGTCACGTCCGCGATGTTGCGAACCTGCGCGGTCAGGTTGCCGGCCATCGTGTTCACCGAGTCGGTGAGGTCTTTCCACGTGCCCGCTACGCCTTTGACGAACGCCTGTCCGCCGAGTTTTCCTTCGGAGCCGACTTCACGCGCCACGCGCGTCACCTCGGAGGCGAACGCGTTGAGACGATCGACCATTTTGTTGATCGTGCGGCTCGAACGAAGGAACTCGCCCTTGAGCGGGTGGCTATCGGTCTCGAGCGGCATCCGCTGCGAGAGATCGCCGTTGGCCACTGCGCCGAGCACGCGACCGGCCTCCGACATCGGGAAGACAAGATCGTCGATCAGCTTGTTGACCGACTCGATGCCCTCGCGCCACTCGGCGCGCATCCCCTCGGCGCTTGCACGCTTGGTAATCGAGCCCTCGCGTCCGACCGCTTCGCTGATGCGGGCGAACTCGGCGTTGATCTTCTGGTTGTGCTCGATGCAGGCGTTGAGAGCCTCGGCGATTTCGCCGTCGATGCCGACGAGGTCGTTCGGGAGACGCACCCGAAAGTTGCCGTCGCGAAACGCCCGAACGGCGGCCAGCAGAACCGGCTGGTGAAGCCGGCCGGAATCCGGCGATGGGGAGCCGGGGAACTCTTGTGTGACGGTCGATGACATGCGAAATCGCCCTCAGGGGTGAGCTAGTAAGGAAGCTCTTACCCGCGAAATCGCGGGCCAAACTAATGAAGACGCCGGTTGTTTACTCTGCACACAGACGGGGCACGATGATCGAGGGACCATGATTGATGGCCTTGAGCAACTAGACACGCGGTCTCGCGCTTCGCCGATACCGCGCGTCACGATTGTCGAGCAGGTCGCACGGCTGTGTACGAATGCGTTCGCTGATCTTTGCGCCGTCTACCTGCGCGATTCGCCGGGAGCGCCGATCGTATTTTGCGCGCGCGCCGAGGAACAATACGCTAGCTTGAGTGAGGCTGCGCTCGACGATCTCTATGCGGAGCGAGCGCGCGAAGCCGGCGTGACCGCTTTGCTGCAGCATCCGCTTCTGGTCGACGGAATCGCGATCGGGAGCGTCGTTTTGGGCAGCAACGGGCGCAGCGCCCCGACCAAGATCACGCCCGCGACCGCGGAGGCGGTTGCGAGCATTCTCGCGACCGCGATCGGACAGGCGACCCAGCTCGCGCATCATCATCGCGTCTCCGACCGCTTGCAGCGCGCCATGCTTCCCGAAGCGCTGATCGAGGCTGACGGGATGCGGTTCGACGCAGCGTACAGTCCGGCGAGCCGCGAGGCCGAGGTCGGCGGCGATTGGTATGACGCGTTCGATTTGGCCGGCGGCATGGTCGGCATCTCGGTCGGGGACGTGACCGGACACGGTCTGGAGGCGGCGGTCGCGATGAGCGAGATCCGCCGCGCGATCCGCGTGGCCGCCACCACCTACGCTTCGCCGTCCGCGATGATCGAAGCGGTCGAGGCGATGGTCAGCGCGCAGGAGATCGGCATGGCCTCGGCCATCATCGGGATCTACGATCCGCAGACCGGCGTGCTGCGATATGCCTGCGCCGGGCATCCGCACCCGGCGCTGGTGACGCCGAGCGGCGATGCGTATCTGCTTCCCGGCGGGGGAACGCTGCTGGGCCTCGGTGAGTCCGCCTCCTCGCCGGTCCACACGATCACGCTTGCGCCCGGATCGACCTGCTATTTTTATACCGACGGATTGATCGAGCATCACCGCGACGCGATGAGCGGCGAAGAAGACCTGCTGGCGGCGGTCGAAGCGATGGCCGCGGAAGGACGGCACAGCGCCTCCACCTTGCACGCCAAGATCATCGGCGGCGACGGCCGCAGCATCGACGATTGCGCGACGCTGATGCTGCAGCGGTCCGACCGCTCCGGTGTGAAGCCGGTGGAGCGCTACACGTTCAGCGCGCGTCCGAGCGCGGCTCGCTTAGCGCGCGAAGCGATCCGTCACTATGCGAAGCGGCTGGGTCTCACTGACGAGGAAGGATTCGATCTGCTCGTCGCTATCGGCGAAGCCGTCGCCAACGCGATCGAGTACGGGAACCCCGATCCCGAAGCGACCTTCGAGGTCGAGGCGCTCAGCGGGAACGGCGAGGTTATCCTTCACGTCGAGAGTTCCGGACACTGGCGCACGACGCCGTCGCAGGGCGATCGCGGCCGCGGCCTGCGCATCATGCGCGCCTGCGCACGCGAGGTCGAGGTCTCCTCGACCGCCGAGCGCACGCGCCTCACCCTCGCGTTCTAGGGAAGCTCTGCTTCCCTAGAGTCCGAAGTAGGCTTCGCGCACCGCGTCGCTCGCTTCGAGCTGCGCCCGAGTGCCGGAAACGCGAACGCGGCCGCCGTCGATCAAATAGCCTCGCTGCGCAAGCGGGAGAAACGCGACGTTCTGTTCGGCGAGCAAAAGTGCAGTCTGCGTCCCCACCGCCTCGCGCAGCACCTGAACCACTTGCTTGACGAAGACCGGCGCGAGCCCCGACGAGGGTTCATCCATCAGGAAAAGCTTGGGATGCGAGATCAACACCTTCGCGATGCCGAGCATCTTGCGCTGGCCGCCGGATAGCGACGCCGCGAGATCCCGCCGCTTCTTGGCCAGATCGGGAAAGAGTTCGAAGAGATGACGGCTGCGCCGGCGCACCTCACTCGCGCTCAGAAAATATCCGCCGAGCCGAAGGTTCTCCTCGATCGTCAGCGTCGCAAAGACGCCTTGCTCCGACATGAATGCGATGCCGCGGCGGATGCGCTGGTCGGGAGAGAGCCGCTCGATCTGCTCGCCCTCGAAACGAATCGTTCCGCTCCAGCATGGCAGCAGCCCGATGATCGTCCGAAGAAGCGTCGTCTTTCCCGCGCTGTTCGCGCCGAGCAGAAGCACGGTCTCCCCGAATTCGACGTCGAGATCGATTCCCCACAGGGTCTGCATCGCGCCGTAGCCCGACTGAACGCCGCGTAACTCGAGTAACGCCATGTTAACCGCCGATGAACGCGGCAACCACATCAGGGTTGCGTGACGCGCCTTCGAGCGTTCCCTCGAACAACATCCGGCCGGCGCTCAATACGATGACGCGGTGCGCGATACGGTTCAGGAACTCGAGCAGATGTTCGACTACGATCAACGCGATGCCGCGCGCCGCCAGGTTGCGCAAGAGATCGGCGATGATCGTGAGTTCGCCGGGGTTCAGGCCGGCGCCGATTTCGTCGACCAGCAAGAGTTTGGGCGAGGTCGCGAGCGCGCGCCCCAGGTCGAGCCGCTTTTGCTGATTGACGTTGAGCCCGGAGGCGAGGAGATCGGCTTGACCTTCGAGGTCGACCTGCGTGAGGACCGCGTCGATGTCGACGGGCGCATGCGCACCGAAGTATGCGGCTACTTCGACATTTTCGCGCACCGTCATCGCGTGAAAGGGCTTGGGAACCTGAAAGGTTCGATTGATGCCCAGCGGAACGCGCCGAAAACTTGGTACGCGGTCGATCCGGCGGCCGTCGAACCACACGCTTCCCGCGTCCGCATGATAGATGCCGGAAATGACGTTGATCGCCGTCGTCTTGCCCGACCCGTTCGGCCCGACCAAACCGAGGATCTCGCTCGGCGCAACCGAGAAGCCGACGCGATCGAGTGCCGTAAGGCCTCCGAAGCGTTTCGTCACACCTTCGAGCCGAAGCAATGGTTCGAGCGGCTCAGAGGACACGGACGCCTCGCCGGGTCAAGAGCGACATCAGGCCGTTCGGCAAAAACAGGACGAGTATCACGATCAGCGCGCCGTAGATGAATTCGAAGTACTGCGGCGCCGAGATCCCGACGGCGTTGTAGAGCGCGTACAGGACGACCGCGCCGACCACCGGGCCGAGCACGGTTCCGACGCCGCCGAAGAGCGCGAAGACGATCGCGAAGACCGAAATCTGCAGCGTGAAGACCGCGTCGGGATAGAACACCGAGAGGTTCCACGCGTAGGCGCCCCCCGCGAGTCCCGCGACCGCCGCCGACGTGAGCCATACGATCACTCGGTTGCGCACCACGTCGATGCCGGCCATCGCCGCGCTGGTCGGATCCTGGTTCATCGCGCGAAGCGCGAGGCCGAAGCGCGAGAAACGAAAATGCGCGGCGAGTCCGGTTGCGATGAGTACGATGACGAGCATGGTGAAGTAACTTGCGATGGGATTGTAGACCTGATCGATCTTCAATCCGTAAGGGCCGCCGGTCACGCCGGCGAGGTCTTGGTTCGAAACGATGTTGTAGATGATTTGTGAAGCCGCGAGATTGGCGATCGCAAAATACGCGCCGTTCAATCGGAGCAGCGGCCCGAGAATGACGCCTACGATTACCGCAGCCACTCCTCCGAGCAACACGCAGACGAGCACCGGCAGGCTGGAATGCAGCACGAGGAGCGACGTCGCGTACGCGCCGGTTCCGAAAAATCCCACGTAGCCGAACGGAAGATACCCGGTAAACCCGTAGAGCAAATTGAGCCCTTGCGCGAGCACGACAAAGGTCATCATCGAAAACAAGAGGCTGCGATTGTGGTAGACTTCGGGCGCGAGCGCGAACACGGCGGCGATCACGGCGAGCGTGATTGCCGACGGGAGAATCGTGCGCATCCGGTTGCGTACCGGCGGCAGCGTTTCGTTCACTATGCGACGCGCACGGACCGGCCGAGCAGTCCGGCCGGCCGGATCAGGACGATGATGACCAGCAGCGCGTACGGAACCAGATTCGACCACGACGGAAAGTACGTCTGCATGAACAGCGTTCCGATCCCGAAGACCAGACCGCCTACGATCGTTCCGAGCGGATTCCCCAGCGAGCCGATGATGATGACCGCGAACGACGTCGTGGTCAGGTCGTTGCCGATGTCCGGCGAGATCGAGCCGAGCAGATACGGAACGAAAACGCCGGCGACGCCGGCCAGAGCGATCCCGATGATGAACGCGATCGCGGAAACGCGCTGGATGTCGATACCCGTTGCCAGCGCCTCGGCGCGGTCGGCCATGATCGCGCGCATCGCAAATCCGAGCCGCGTTCGGGTGAAGTAAAGGTAGAGGGCAGCGGCAACGAGCACGCTGGCCGCAGCCGCCACCCACCAGCTATCGGGAAAGCTTTGGCCGAGGGCGCTGATGCTGCCCGAGCCGAGCGCGTCCTGCGGCAGCGAGCGCTGATCCGCTCCGAAGACGATGATCAAGATCGCGTCGATCATCTGCGCGAGCCCGAAGAAGAGAATGAACGAGAGCATCTCCGGGTCGCGGCTCTTCTGCAGACGCGGCACGACCGCGGCATAGAGGGGAATCCCGACTACCGCGGCGCCGGCGATCGCGAGCGGAATGCCGTAGAGCGGATTGAGGTGCAGGCGCGAGCTGAGAACGTACGCCCCGTAGCCGCCGAGCAAGACGAACTGCCCGTGAGCGAGATTGATCATCCGCATCACGCCGAAGATGAGGTTGAGTCCGACCGCGACGAGCGCGAAGAAGGTCCCGTACAGGATCCCGCCGACCAGCGCGTATTCGAGCAGGCTCATCGGCGGGACCCGATGCGAACGTTACTGTTGCGGTGCCGGGTAGACGGCCTTTCCGGTCGCTTTGTCCTGCGGGTACACGACAACGAACTTGTTCCCTCCGCCTTGCGGCACGATCTGCGCAACCGGGAGCAGCTCGCCCAGCTGCGCCCCGTTCTGGTTGATTTTGAAATCGCCGAGCAACGTCGTGGTCTTACCCGACATGTCCATCAGCGCTTGATGGAAGGCGAGTTGCGTGAACTGCGGCGCTCGCCCGAGCATGTCCTGGATGATCACGCCGTTGTTGTAGCCGGCGGCGTTGAGGAAATTCGGGGCAGCGCCGTTCGCAGCGGTGAACGCCGAGACGAACTGGGCGGTGTTCATGCCGAGGGTGACGCTGCTGAAACGTACGAGCGGCGGCGTTGGATAGGTGTATGTGTACGCCAGCGCCTTGGCGCCCACGTTCTTTGTGATCAGCGAGATGAGCTGACCGGGAAAGATCGTGAACGTCATGTTGAAATGCAGCCCGCTCGAAGAGAGGTCGCGCAGGAACGCGATGTCGTTGGGAGCGTAGCCGAATTCGAGTACGGCGTCGGGGTGACGCGCGTAGATCGTGTGAAGCAGAATCGCGTAGTTCGATTCGGAGGTCGGGACGCCGTTGTAATAGACCGGCTGCACGCCGCCCTTTGCGAGCACCGATTTCAGCGTCTCGGCTTGCGAAGCATCGAAGTCGTTTGAATCGTATAGTATGGCGACGCGCTGGATTTTACGAGCCAGAAGGAATTGCCCGAGCGGAACCGGCCAGACGGCGGACGAGGGGATGCTGACGTCGGCCAGATAGTCGGTCTTCTTGGTAAAGAAGTTTGCACCAGACCCGGTGGGATCGATCAGCAACATGTGGTGCTCTGCGGCGAGCGGGATTGCTACCGAGGTCAACACCGAACCGAAGTCGGCGATGAGCACGTCGACTTTGTCTTGGGTGATCAGCTGGTTGTAGAGCGTGGTGGCAGTCGTCGTCGAGCTTTGGTCGTCGTAGGCGATGATCTTCACCGGGATCTTCTTGCCGAAGGCCTTGACGAAGACGCCGCCGCTCTTGTTCACCAAAGCGGCCCAGTACTTGAGCCCTTGGTACTGCCCTTGCGAAGCGACGGCGAACGTTCCGCTGCTCGCGTAGAGGGTTCCGATCTTGATCTGCGCCGGCGCGGTCGCGGCCCGCGCCGGATAGAGCGTACCGGCTGCGATCAGCCCGGCAAGTAGAAATATGAAGGCGGCTGACATCAGCCAGGCGTGCCGAGATACGGTCATCGAGCTCTCCTCCGTCACGCGCGGTGACTACACGCTTGAGAAACGCAGAATATAGCGATGTCGTTCGCAAGCTCCTCTAAGGCGCATCCCCGCGCTAGATAGACGCACTTTTGCGCTAAGTGTATATTGCAAGGCGGAACGATCCGTTCGCGCGTGCCGTTGTCAACGAAAGGAACAACGTAAAGTTAGCGCGATTCATTTGTCCTAGTCCCGAACCACGGTTTGCGCCTCGCACTACGCGGCGCCGAGAGGAGCATTTGATATGTCGGACGGCAATTTAGATCGTAAGTCCTTTCTGACGACCGCGGCCATTGCGTCGGCCGGGCTCGTCACCGGGTTCCCCGCAATTTTACCGAGCCGCGCATTCGCGGCCGATACGCTCAGGGTCGGTCTGAACGAAGAATACACCGGCGTGTACGCGGCCTATGCACAAAGCGAGACGCGCGGCGCGCTCATGGCAATGGACGCATGGAACGCGCGCGGCGGCGTGATGGGCGGCACGAAAGTAGAACTCGTTCAAGCAGACAACAACAATAATCCCGGCACGTCGGTCGAGAAGACGCGTCAGCTGGTTCTCGTCCAGAAATGCCCCGTGCTCATGGGCACGATCAACAGCGCGGACTCGCTCGCGGTGAGCGGTGCCGCCAATGCGCTCAACACGTTCTTCATCGATTCGGGCGGCCACGCCGATGCGGTCACCGGTGCGAAGTGCGAATACAGCTCCTTCCGTACGTGTCATAGCACGTGGATGGAGACGCACGCGACCGGCTATTCGCTGGCCAAAAAGTTCGGGAAAAAGTGGTACATGATCATTCCCGACTACGCGTTCGGCCACGCGCTGCAAGCCGGTTATCACGCGGTCGGAAAGCAGATCGGCGTCGAGTTCGTCGGCGAAGACCTCACCCCGCTGGGCACGACCGATTTCAGCCCATACTTGACGAAGGTGCTCGCGGCCAAGCCCGATCTTTTGCTCGTGCTGGTGCAGGGCGACGACTTCGTCAACTGCCTCAAGCAAACGACGCAGTATGGGATCGTCGGCAAGGTGCCCATCGGCGGGCCTCAGGTCGAACTCGAAGCGGTATGGGCGCTTCCGAAGGAAGCGCGTGTCGGGTACTGGGGCGTCGAATGGTACTACAAAGGGGCGAGCGTTATCGGCAGCGGCAATAAGCTCATCGACGGCTTCATTTCGGAGTACCACAGGAAATATGGCCAGCCGCCGACCGCGCGCAGCGCATTCGGTTACATTACCATGGATCGTATGCTGTGGACGGTGAACGAAGCCAAGACCACCAATGCCGCCAAGATGGCCAAGACCCTCGAGGGGGCGAAGTTCCGTTCACTCTGGGACGGCGAGGGCTACTATCGCGACGTCGACCACCAGTTGATGTGGCCGATGTGGGTCGGCGAGATCCGCGCACAAGGAACTGCCGAGGACAAATACGATATCTTCGACATCGTCGATCGCCAAGAGGCCGACAAGATCGAGCAGAGCGTGGCCGAGAAGAAGGCGGTCTGCCACATGAACTGGCCGACTTGAGACCTTAGAAACCGCTGATCTAGTCCCAGTCGACGAGCTGAAACCCGACGTTTACGACGGGTAAATGAGGGCTCGGGTGACGAAGAACCGGCGCTAGTTCAGCGGTTTCTCTCCCGGGAGTACCACCATGGCGCACATAGCCCCAGAGATCTTCAACGGCCTGATTCTGGGCGCGTTCTACGCGGTCGTTGCCATCGGGCTTTCATTGATCATGAACCTGACCGGCACGATCAACATGGCGCACGGATCGTTCATGACGCTCGCCGGGTATCTTGCCTTCGCGATGGTGAGCGCCGGAACGAGTTATTGGTTTGCGCTTTTCGCGGCTCCCATCCTCGCCTTGATCGTCGGCGTGCTGCTCGAGCGGACGCTGATCCGCCCGCTGTACCGGCGCGATCCCGTTTACAGCTTGTTGCTGACCTTCGGCCTCTCGCTCATCGCCGAAGAGACCTATCGTTTGATTTGGGGCGACAACGGCGTGCCGTTCTCGCCGCCGCTCGCGCTCCAGGGCGCCGTGTCGCTCGGATTCACCTATTTCCCGACCTATCGGTTGTTCATCGCCGGCGTGCTTCTGGTGATCATCGTCTTGCTCGTGCTCTTCTTGCAGCGCACGCGCCTGGGCTTGCGCTTGCGCGCCGCCGTGCAGGACAACGAAATGATCGCCGCGCTCGGAACCAACACGCAGCTGCTCTACATGATGAACTTCGGTTTGGGCATCCTGCTCGCCGGCGTGGCGGGAGTGTTGGCCTCCGGTATGCTCGGCCTCAATGCTCAGACCGGCAACGCGCTCTTGATGCCGGCCTTCGTGACCGTGATCGTCGGCGGCATGGGCAGCGTTTTTGGCGCGGTCGCCGGCGGGATGCTGATCGGCTTGACGATCAGCATCGTGACGCTCTACATCCCGGCCGCCAGCGAGATCGCGATGTACGTTTTGATGGCGGTGATCCTGCTCGTCCGGCCGCGCGGCCTCTTCGGTGAAGAGGGGATCTTCGGATGATCATGAGCAATCGCGCCGGGCTGATCGCGGGACTGGTCCTCTTGATTGCCCTACTCTTCATGCCCCAGATCGCCTCGCACATCGGGCTTGCCATCTCGGTGTGCACCGAAGTTTTGCTCTACGCGATCGCCGCGATGGCCGTCAATCTGCTGCTGGGTTACACCGGGGTCTTGCCGTTCGGAAACGCGGCGTTCTTCGGGCTCGGTGCGTACGGCGCCGGTTTGACGATCGAATACCTTCACGTCGGCTTCATTACGTCGATCGTCTTGGGGATGGCCGCCGCGCTCGTCGGCGCCGTGCTCATCGGACCGTTTCTCCTGCGCCGGCGCGGTATCTACTTCGCGCTGCTGATGATCGCCTTCGGCCAGGTTTTCTATTTTATCGCCTACCGTTTCACCGATATCACCGGCGGTGAAGACGGCATGAACTTCGCGCGGCCGGCAATCGAAGGTCTGGGCGTCGTTCTCAAGGACCAACAGTTCTACTACGCGATGCTGGTCGTTTTCGCGCTAGTCGTGATCGGCTTTTTGCTGCTCGTGCGCTCCCCGTTCGGCCGCACGCTCGTGGCGATCAAAGAGAACGAAGTCCGCGCCCGCTACCTTGGGCTCAACACCGACCGCTTCATCTTCGTCGCGCTCTTGATCTCCGCGATCATGGAAGGTTTGGCCGGGGCCTGCTTTGGGCTTTCGATCATGTTCGCCTATCCGCTGATGCTCGATTGGCACAACTCGGGCAACATCGTGCTGATGACGATTCTCGGCGGCAGCGGGACGCTCTTCGGTCCGTTCATCGGCGCGGTTATCTTCGTGGTCGGGCAAGAGATACTCTCGACCCATTGGATTTGGTGGCAGATCCCGCTCGGAGCGCTCTTCGTAGCCTGCGTGCTCGGGTTCCCGAAGGGCATCCTCGGAACGGCACTGGACCTGTTTTCGAAGCGCCGCGGCGGCTTCGCGTTCGAAGCGCGCGAACTGGTTCACGGGACCAAGCTCTCGGAACGGGAGATCATTCCATGAGCGAGGCGCTCTTCGAAGCGAGCGGAATCGTCAAACATTTCGGCGGCGTGCGCGCCGTCGAAAACGTGTCGCTGCAAGTTCCCGCCGGGTCGATCCAGGCGATCATCGGTCCGAACGGCGCCGGGAAATCGACGCTGTTCAACGCGCTCTCCGGGTTCTATTATCCCGACAGCGGACGGGTGAGCTTCAAAGGCGTCGACATCACGCGCGCACCGGCCTATCGCCGCATCGCGATGGGACTGGGGCGTACCTTCCAAACCTCGAGCATCTTTCCGAACCTCAGCGTGTACGACAATCTGCTCGTGGGCGTTCAGAGCGCGGAGAATCTCGCCTTTCGCTTTCGGCCCGTTCGCGCCAACAAACGCAAGGAGATCGACGCGAAAGTCGAGCGGCTGCTGAATTTCGTGAACCTCATGACGTCGGCGCGCCGTCCGGTCTCTGAACTCGCGCACGGCAGCCAGCGCCTGTGCGAAATCGCGATGAGCCTCTCGACCGATCCGACGCTGGTCATGCTCGACGAGCCGATGGCGGGTCTCGCGCATGCCGAAACGGCACGCATCGTCGAGGTCATTCACAAGCTTCACGACGAACTCGGGTTGACCGTGCTCTTCGTCGAGCACAACATGCGCGTCGTCCTCTCGCTCGCTCAGCGTATCATGGTGCTCGATCGCGGCAAAGTTCTCGCCGAAGGAACGCCGGCGGAGATCAGCAACAACGCCTCCGTGCGCGAAGCCTACATCGGCAAAGAGGTCATCGAGAATGTCTGACCACCTGTTGACGATAGAAAATCTCAACACGTATTACGGCAAGAGTCACATCTTGCACGACGTCGGACTGGAGGTCGGCAAAGGCGAGCTCGTCGCGCTGCTCGGACTCAACGGGGCCGGCAAGACCACGACGCTGCGCAGCATCCTCGGTCTTACCCGCCCGCGTAGCGGTGCGATCACCTTCGACGGGACGTCGATCTTCGGCCGTTCGCCGTACCGTATCGCGCGCATGGGCGTCGGGTACGTGCCCGAAGGGCGCCGGATGTTTGCGGCGCTTTCGGTGCTCGAGAATCTCCAACTCGCCGAGAACGGCCGCGCGGGTGAGTGGTCGATTCCGCGAGTCCTCGACCATTTGCCCAAACTCAAGGAGCTCGTGCACCGCAAAGCCGGGCGGCTTTCGGGCGGCGAGCAAGAGATGCTGGCCATCGGGCGTGCACTGGTTGCAAATCCGCAACTGATGCTGGTCGATGAAGCCTCGCAAGGGCTCGCGCCGCTGATCGTGGAGGACGTCTACCGCATCCTGGCCGAGCTCAAGGCGCGCGGCGTGGCGATCGTGTTGGTCGAACAGAACGCGCTGCTGGCGCTCAAGATCGCCGATCGCGCCTACGTGATCGATGCCGGCCGGGTGGTCTACCAAGGCGGAGCCTCCGAGCTGCTGCAAGACCGCAACCGCATTGCCGATCTGATGGGCCTGACCGCCGCCGAACTGGCCTCCTAGTCGGCTCGCGCCGATATTGTAAAGGTCAGCCCCGGAGAAGTTGGTCATGCAGTTGCTCGGTACGGATGCCGCCCTCCCCGAACTGGTCACCCCGATTGCACGCGCGGTAAGGGAAGACCGCGTCACTGCCCTTGCCGGCGTGCTGGCCGCGCTCCACCAATCCGGTCTCTTCGGGCGCGAACTCTTCGCACCGGCGCGGGCCGAGCGATACTCCCGCCGGCTGATCTGGCGCGACCCGGACGAACGGTTCGTCGTCGTCGCAATGACGTGGGCGCCCGGACAAGGCAGCCCGCTCCACGACCACGCCGGCCTGTGGGGCGCGGAGATCGTCGTCGACGGGACGATGAGCGAAACGATCTACGAACTGGTGGGCCGCGATGAGGACGGAGCGTACCGCTTCGTGCGCGGCCTTCATCGTGTCTCGAATCACGGCACAGTCGGCGTTTTGATCCCGCCGCTCGAATATCACGATTTCGGGAATGCCGGTCAGACGGTAGCGCACTCACTCCACGTCTACGGCGGCGATCTGAAGACGGCGAACGCATTCACCGAGCAAGACGACGGCCGGTGGAGCGCGCGGCGCGTCGATCTTCGTTACGATGCCTGAATTCACCGCGATTATCGCAGGCGGCGGCGCGAGCGGCCTGCTGACGGCGACACGCTTGGTTCATAAGTCCGCATCCGCGCGCGTGATCATCGTAGAGCCGCGTGCGAGCATTGGGCGCGGCATGGCCTACTCGACTCCGTGTCTTGCGCACGTGCTCAACGTTCCGGCCGGACGGATGTCGGCGTTCGATGAGCGGCCGGATCACTTCGTCGAATTTCTGCGCGCAAGCCACGGTGATGCATACGGCGCCGCATCGTACGTCCCGCGACGGTTCTACGGCGATTATCTCGAGGCGATCGCGCAGGCAAGCAGCGACTTCGCGGGAGTGCGCTGGGGTGTGGAGCGTTCGAGTGTGCTTGCTGCGTCGGTCGATTCATCGGGGGTTCGTGCGATCTGCGAAGAGGGCCGCGTCCTTCGCGGTGACGTGCTGATCGTCGCGACCGGGAACGCGAACCCCGCGCCGTGGACGCGAGCGAACGCGGATGTCGTCGCCGGCGATCGATTCTTCGCCTCGGCGTGGGAAGAGGGCGCGTTGAACTGCGCCGATCGCGAAGAACGCGTGCTGCTGTTGGGTACGGGTCTAACCGCCGTTGATGCGGTCATCGCCCTGCGCAGCAACGGCCATCGCGGCACGATCTGGATGATCTCACGCCGCGGCCTGCTCCCGCACGAGCATCGGATCTTCGATGCGCCCCGCGACTCGAAGCCGGAGGCGGTCACGACGCGCGATCTTCTCGGAGCGTTCCGCTCCGTGGCGGGCGGCCGTCCACATCGGTGGCGTGCCGCGGTCGACGGCCTACGTCCACGCACGAACGCCCTCTGGCAAGCGCTTTCCGTGCACGAACAGCGTCGCTTCATGCGTCACGTCATTCCATATTGGAACGCACACCGTCATCGAATGGCACCGGATGTGGCAAAAGCGATCGCCGAAGAGATCGCCGCAGGAACACTCCGAATGCTTGCGGGGCGCACCGGCAGGTTCATCGCGACGGATCGCGGGCTGCGCGTGGCGATAACCGTTCGCGGCAGTGAACAAACACTTGAACTGGAGATTGGCCGCGCGATCAACTGCAGCGGCCCGGCGCACGATTTTCGGCTGCTCGAGAATCCGCTCATCGGCAATCTACTGGAGCAAGGCATCATGCATCCGCTCCAATCGTCGATCGGCATCGACGTTGCCCCGAGCGGTGCGTTGCGTGATGCAAGCGGGGCCGAGTCGACGCGTGTCTACGCGATCGGTCCCGTACGCTTCGGCACGCTGATCGAGACCACCGCGATGCCTGAGATTCGTGCGCAGGCAAAGGATCTGGCGGCGCTGCTTGCTGCGCGCGCCGACTCGCTTGTCACGGCGATGGTACAATAGGGATGGTGCAATGAACGCGACGAGCAGACTGTGCGGCTGCGTTCTCGCCGCCGCTCTAGCGCTAGCCTTGGCCGCGCGCGCGTTCGCCGGCACGACCGACCGGGAATTCCCGGTTGGGAACGCCACCGCACTGCGGCTCAACGTCAGCGGGTCGATTCACGTGATCCCGGTCCCCGGTTTACGCAGCGTCAATCTGCACGTGGTGGACAACGGGCCCTCGACGCCGCCGATGTCGATTTCGACCTCGCGCAGCGGCGCGCAGCTGGTGGTGAAGATCACCGGCCCAAGCGAATCGATCGTGCCGTTCGTCGGTGCGTCGGGATATGAGCTGCAGGTTTCGTATCCGGCCCGCATGCGGCTCGATTTGCGCGAGTTTGCCGGCCGGGTCCACGTAGAACGCGTGACCCAGCCGATGCAGATCTACGACGCGGAGGGAAACATCGTCGTGGACGATGCCGCTGCGGCGCTGACCGCCGAGGACGACGCCGGAGACATCACGGTGGCCGGCGCGCACAGCTCGATCACGCTGACCGTCGGAAACGGCGACGTCGACGCGACGCTGGCGCCCGGTTGGCGCGGGAGTCTGGTACGGCTCGAGGCCTCGGACGGGAACCTTCATCTGGCCGTCCCGGCCGGCTTCCGCGCGCACTACGATCTCACCAGCGGCTCGGGTACCGTTTCCAATCCGCTGCGCAACGTCCCCAAGAGCCCGCTGGTCTTCATGCTCGCCGCCCAGGGCAACGTCTCGATCGGGACTTTGTAAAGCAACTCTTAACCCTGGCCGGGAAGTATCGCGCGATATTTGTCGTAGTCCGAATGCCCTAGATGAGGCATGCTTACGCGTATCCTTACGGAGGTCTTACGTGCGCTTAACGCTCGCATCGCTCGTTTTTACCGTTTTGGCGCTGTTCCCGTCGCTGGCATCCGCCGCGCTCATCGATCCGACGCTCGTTCCCGACGGCACCTACGTCGTGAAGGTCGAAAAGGTCGAAGATACGCAGCACCTGATCGTGCTGATGCAAAACGGCGTTGAAACGACACTGGTCGCGCAAGGCAGCGTCGACTTCAGTAAGGTGAAACCGAACGATACGATCAAGTGCTCCGTGATCAAGGGTAAAGTCCCCGTTTTCCTCATCCAGTAACCAGGGTCGTCTGTAAAGATTCCCGGCTTACCCGCGCGCGGGGGCCTTTCTTGTCGTATGCTGTCATCGCCACGGCCGGGGACGTGGCGCGCTACCAGGCATTATGACTTGGAGGTTTTTCGTGCGTTCTCTCATCGCTCCGGTGCTCTTTGCACTCGCCGTACTCGTTCCGTCATTCGCGTCTGCGGCGCTCATCGATCCGTCCCTCGTTCCCGATGGCACGTATGTCGTGAAAGTGGAAAAGGTCGAGGACGCGCAGCATGCACTCGTGCTGATGCAGAACGGTGTCGAAACGACGCTCGTCGCGGCAGGCAGCACCGATTTCAGCCGGCTCAAGCCGAACCAGACGATCAAAGTCTCGCTGGTCAAAGGCAAAGTCCCGGCCTTCACGACCCCGTAGGCTTTGGCCGGATTTCGGGGTAAAGGGTTCGAGTATCGGACCTTTTTCTCGTTTTCGGGAGGAATCGCATGAGGCTTCGGACGGCGCTGAGCGCCACTATTGCCTTCGTTTGCGCCGCGACGATCGCCGCAAACGCCGCCTTGACCAGCGGTACGCTGCTCAACGGAACCATCGACGGCAATTTCTCCAGCAATCACGCCTACATTGGTGAACCCGTGACCGTTTCGAACGTGACCAACGACGACGGAAGCGGGTCGGTCGTAGGAGGCCGGCTCTACGGCTACGTTGCCGAGGTGCAACCCGCCGGTCAGGGGCGCCCGGGGAAGATTCGCTTCCATTTCACCAAACTGGTGACGCGACGGGGTGTGGTGTACGCGATCGACAGCCGGGTGACCGGCGTGAAGGTGCAGACCAAGAACAATGCGCTCAAAGAAGTGGGCGGCGCGCTCGGTGGAATGCTGGTCGGCAACGCGATCGGCAAGATGCTCTTCCATGTCGGGGGATTCGGTCTCCTCGGCGCCGCCGGCGGCTTTCTGTTGGCGAAGAACAACCGCCAGAACGTGAACGTGCCGGCCGGTTCGATCGTCCAAGTGCAGCTGCTCTCGGTAACGCGCCGCCAAGCGCGTTAGTGCCGGTCGTTCCAGCAACTCCCCAACAACTCGACCGCGCTGCTGCGCTCTTGCGCAAAGGCGCGGTCGTTGCTTTTCCTACCGAGACCGTGTACGGCCTAGGCGCCGCTGCGCTCGATGCTCGTGCGGTCGCGCGTATTTTCGAGATCAAAGCCCGCCCGGCGTTCGATCCGTTGATCGTGCATGTCGCGGACGAAGCGATGCTCGAAGCGATCGTCGAAAGCGTTCCCGCGCGCGCGCACGCGCTCATCGAGCGTTTCTGGCCGGGACCGCTCACGATCGTGATGCGCAAACGCGCCGCGGTTCCGGATTTGGTCACGGCGGGTCTACCGACGGTTGCAATTCGCATGCCGGCGCATCCGGTTGCGCGCGATCTGATCGCGCGCGCGCGCATGCCGCTCGCTGCTCCGAGCGCCAATCCGTTCGGCTACTTGAGCCCCACGCGCGCCGAACACGTCGAACGCTTACTCGGCGAGCGCGTCGATCTCGTCATCGACGGCGGCTCGACGCAACACGGCATCGAGTCGACGATCGTCGTGCTCGAACCCGAGCCGGCGCTCTTGCGTCCCGGCGTGATCGCGGCCGAAGCGATCGAGGAGATCGTCGGACCGCTCGCGCGCGAGCACGCCGACGCGTCCGGTCTGCTCGCGCCCGGACGGCTCCCGCAGCATTACGCGCCGGCCACGCCGATCCGGCTGATCGAAGATCCCACGCGAGTACCGCCGGCGGAACGCGTAAACGCTGCGCTCCTCGCGTTTCGGGAACCGGCCGGGGGATATCGCGAGACGCGCGTTTTGAGTGCGAGCGGCGACTTGCGCGAGGCGGCGGCGCATCTGTTCGGCTACTTGCACGAACTCGACCGCTCCGGCGTCGCCCGCATCGACGCTCAGCGCGTGCCGATGGAGGGAATAGGCATCGCCATCATGGATCGCCTGGAGCGTGCCGGGAATTCCTGACCGGCGCACGCGTGCGCTCGTTGCGCTCGCTGCGCTGGCGTTCATTTGGGGCTATAACTGGGTCATCATGCGCGTCGCGGTACACGACGCGCCGCCGTTTCAATTTGCGGCGTGGCGAACCTTCGGCGGCGCGATCGCATTGGTGATCACCGCGCTGGTTTTGCGCAAGTCTCTGCGGCCGCAGTTTCCGGCCGCGTCGTTTTGGATCGGGTTTTTCCAAACCACCTGTTTTGTCGGGCTGATTTCGTGGGCCGTCGTGACCGCAGGGGCGGGGCAAGTTGCGATGCTCGCCTACACGATGCCGCTCTGGGTGAGCTTGCTCGCGTGGCCGCTGCTCGACGAGCGCATCGGCATGTGGCAGGGTGTCGCGATCGGCACCGCATGTGTGGGTGTTGCCTGCATGGTCGGACCGTTGCGTTCGATCGGACCCGCCGAAGTGGCAGCGGTTCTGGCCGGCCTCGCGTGGGCGATCGGCATCATCCTGACCAAACGGCTGCAACGCGGCGCGGGCGTCGATCTCTTCGGATTGACGATGTGGCAGATGCTGTTCGGCGGCTTCGTCCTGGTGATCGTCGCGCTCGTCGTTCCGGCACATCCGACGACGTGGAATCCGGCGTACATTTTGGCGATCGGCTATAACATCGTCTTTGCCACCGCGCTGGCATATTCGCTTTGGATCTTCGCTCTCGACGTCTTGCCGGCGCGCGATGCCGGCATGGGAACGCTCGCCAATCCGATCGTGGCCGTGCTGGCAGCGTGGATCCAGCTCGGTGAAATTCCGGGACGCCTCGCGGCGCTTGGGATGCTCCTCATCGTCGCCGGGCTTGCTATGCTCACCTTGGCCGACCGCCGTGCCTCCCGGTAGCCGTCGTGGCGGGACGCTCGGGGCTTGCGCGAAGCCCCGCTTTGCAGTACAAATGCACAATAACTCTGTTGAACAAAGCAAATGCTTGGCCGCTTCGCCTGAAACGGCTCTCAGCAATCACCGATAAGATACGTGGAATGAACCTGACCTCTCGCGTCCGCGCCGCTTTTTGCGCGTCTGTCCTCCTGTTGGCCGGCACGTTGCCGGTCTTTGCGTCGGAAGCGCTTCCGTCGGCGACGGCGCAGGACGTGAACGAAAGCTATCACCTGCTCGCGACCTCGTACTATCGCCCGATCGATCCGCAAACGCTGCTCGATAAAGCGCGCGCCGCATTGATCGACGTCGCGCACAAGCACGGGTCGAAGATTGCGGTCGTGCCGCTTCGCGCGAGCGACGATCCCCAGGCGAACACGCAGGCCCTCGACAGCGCGATTGCCGATGCCGCCGCGGACGCGCACGGATCGACGACCGAGTATGCCTACGCTGCGATCGACGCGATGGCTAGGGCCGTCGACGACCGCTACACGGAGTTCATGACGCCCAGTGAGTACAAGGCGTTCAAAGACGCGCTGGATCCGGAGAAGATTTCCGGCATCGGCGTTCTGATTCAGCCGGACGCGACCAGCGGATTGATCGACGTGTCGTACGTCGTCCCCGGCACGCCGGCCGACCGCGCCGGATTGCAACCCGGTGACGAGATCGCGACGATCGACGGTGCATCGACCAAAGGCATCACGACGGACAACGCCAGCAAGCTGCTGCGCGGCAAAGCCGGCACGACGGTGAATCTTGGCATCGTTCGCGGCAATGCGGCGCCCTTTGCCACCGCGATCACGCGCAGCGAGCTGGAACCGCCGACCGTCGTCTCCAAAATGCTTCCGGGCTCGATCGGCTACGTTTACGTGCTCGCCTTTGGACAAAGCACGCCCGACGAATTCGACACGGCGATCAGCCGCCTGAAGAACGCCGGCGCAAGGGCCCTCGTACTCGACCTGCGCAACGACGGCGGCGGTTACGTCGAATCGGCGCTGCAGATCAGCGAGCGGTTCATTGCCGACAAACCGCTGCTCACCGTCGAAGAACGCGGCAGCCCGGACACGACCGTCACCGCTGATAGCGACGGCGTGGCAATCGACGTTCCGGTGACCGTGTTGGTCAACGAGTACACCGCGTCGGCGTCGGAGATCACCGCCGGTGCGCTGCAGGACGACGGCATCGCCTCGCTGATCGGGACGCGCACGTTCGGTAAGGGCGTGATGCAGACGCTCACCCCGCTTGCCGACGGCGCCGCGATCAAGATCACGACCGCGCATTATTTGACGCCGAATCATCAGGACATCAACCTAAAGGGGATCCAACCCGACCTTACCGTAGCGGAGCCGCGTGACGCACGCTTCGGTGATCCGGTGAAGGATCCGCAATTGCGCGCCGCGCTTGACTTTTTGCAGAAGAAGATCGCCCAAGTAAAAACGACCGGCCACTGAAAGCCGGACTGATTTCGTTCAGATCGAGGAGCCGGAAGCCGAAGTTTACGGATGAGTAAATGAGGCTTTCGGCGACGAAGAGCTGGACGAAATCAAACGGCTTTGCTGCGGGTGAGGCGGACCAGCGTGCCGTTGCGTTCGAACTGTACGCGGTCCATCAGGCGGCGCATGAGCAGAATCCCGAAGCCGCCGTCGAGTTCGCCGGTTTCGGAAAGGAGCGTCGGCGGCGAAAAGCCGTCGCCGTTATCCCGAATCTCGATCGTGAGGCGGTCGTCCTCGAACGAGCATCGCACGGAGAAGCCGCTCGAGCGATGCGTGTGACCGTGCTCGACCGCGTTGCTCAGCGCTTCGCCCGCGGCCAAACGGATATCGGAAACCTCTTCGAGTGAAAATCCGCAAAGACGGGCAAATCCGGCAACGGCGTTGCGGGCCAGCGGTACGTTTCGGCGTTCGCCACTGAACGCGGCCCGGAAATTGGGTGTCATGCTTGCGCTCTATCTACCCTTGCACCCCAACGGCAAACGAGGCGAGTACGATCCTTCGTGTAGAAAGATGAGCCATCCGGCCCGGCAAGCGGGCCCGTGGTTGCGGGCGATTAGCTCAGCTGGGAGAGCAGTGCCCTTACAAGGCAAAGGTCGCAGGTTCGAACCCTGCATCGCCCATTTCCGCTTCGCGTCTTGTCGTCTTCGGGCGGCTTATGTGCCTTCGCACACGGCGCCGCCCGAATCCTAAAGCCGCTTCGCGGAAAGCGGACCGCGCTTCCTCGGCTACGTCGCGGAAAGCCGCCCGAATCCTAAAGCCGCTTCGCGGAAAGCGGACCGCGGCTCCTAAAGCCGCTTGGTGAAAACACGGCGCCGCCCGAATCCTAAAGCCGCTTCGCGGAAAGCGGACCGCGCTTCCTCGGCTACGTCGCGGAAAGCCGCCCGAATCCTAAAGCCGCTTCGCGGAAAGCGAAGTGGTGGACCCAATGGCTAGAGAAATGCGATTGTCATGATTCAGTTAAACGAGGTCAACCTCGAGCGCGAGGGAGCGACGGCGATCGTCACCATGCGCCGTCCGGAACGGCGCAACGCGCTCTCGCTCGCCATGATGCGTGAACTGCAGCGCGTGTTGGACGAGATCGGCCAGGACCGCGAGGTGCGTGCCGTGATTCTGGCCGGCGAAGGACCGGCGTTCTCCGCCGGGCACGACCTGCGCGAGCTCCAGGGCCGCGACCGGGCGGCGTACGTCGAAATCTTCGACCAGTGCATCGCGCTGATGGCGACGCTCGCGGCCATCCCGCAACCGGTGATCGCCGAGGTCGGGGCGATGGCGACCGCGGCTGGCTGCCAACTGGTGGCGGCTTGCGACCTGGCGGTGG
Source organism: Candidatus Baltobacteraceae bacterium (assembly GCA_035502855.1). Classification (NCBI taxonomy): domain Bacteria; kingdom Bacillati; phylum Vulcanimicrobiota; class Vulcanimicrobiia; order Vulcanimicrobiales; family Vulcanimicrobiaceae; species Vulcanimicrobiaceae bacterium. Next base: position 184,003 of record DATJTX010000018.1, on the reverse strand, counting down.
CCTCGGAGGCGGCCCGCTTCGCCACCCCCGGCGTACGGATCGGGCTGTTCTGCAGCACCCCGATGGTAGCCCTGAGCCGGGCCGTCGGCAGAAAGCGCGCGCTGCAGATGCTGCTCACCGGAGAGCCGATCGATGCGCCGACCGCGCTGGCTTGGGGCCTTGTCAACGAGGTTGTTCCTGCGGACGGTTTGCGCGCGGCCACGCTTGCGCTGGCAGCAAAAATTGCAGCTGCCAGCCGGACTGTTGTCAGACTAGGTAAAGAAGCGTTTTACCGACAGATCGAACTCGACGTCAACGAGGCCTATGCGTTTGCCAAGCAGGTCATGGTCGATAATGCCCAGCTGGACGATGCTCAAGAGGGTATTACTGCTTTCATCCACAAGCGGTCGCCGCGCTGGCAAAGCTAGACCGCACGTAAAATATTCGAACCGCCTCTTTCACGGAAGGCTTTGACCTGCTAAGGTAAGTACCAGAGCAATAGCCACTGCAGCATTATGAGACGTGGGCGCTTCGCTGTGGACAGGCTGGTAAAAAAGACGTCGCCCACACCCGGTATGCGGGCAACCGCATACGCGACGGCATAAAGGCTCGCTACGCGAGCCTTTATGTTTTTATGTGGGGATCGTCGTAGCTCGAACGCGAACACCCGTCCCGCGTGATCCGTCCCGATGCCAAGACGCGCTATGCCGCGTTGATCTTGCTTGTCGCGCTCATCGCTTCGGCGGCGGTGGCGGTTTTTCGCCTATCCGCCGAATCGAAGGCGCGACGCGTCGAGCTCGCGATGGATTATACCGATTTTGTCCAACTCGCGCGCTCCTACAACTACAATCCGGCGGGCTTCCTGATCGCGCTGCGGCGCGCGGGCCTCACCTCGCTCGCACTGACCGAAGAGCTGGGTTCGAACGTCGGCACCGACGGCCGTGCGTACGCGACGACGGGCGCCGCACTCATGAATCAAGCGGAACTCTCGCCGCTCTCCGACCCGCTCCTGGAATCCTTGGTGCGCTCGCGCCGGATCGCGCGCAATGCCATCTATCTCATCATCAGCGATCCTTCGACGTATGCGCGTTTTCGCGCGCAGCTCGCGCTGCACTACGAGCGAAAAAGCATTCGGGTTCTACGCGACGCAAAACCCTGGATCATCGAACTGCGAAGCCAGATCGACTATTTCAACGCGAACGCGCTCGGAATTCCTTCGGATCAGATTGCGTTGGCCAAGCATTTGGGACTGCTCGTCGTTCCGCGCTTCCAAAACGACGAACGCTATACCAAAACGCAGATGAGTACGGCGGTCGACGATGTTCTGGCTGCGGATCCGCATGTCTCGACGGTGATGTTCTTCGGCTTGCGCAACCAGGTCTTCGGGTTTCCGGATCATCTCGACGACGCCATCGCCGTGTTTCGCGAGCACGGTCCGAAGTCGGCGCATCCGTTCAACTTCGGCACGATCGAAACGTACGACAACAGTCAAATCCAAAAGGGCAACGAGACGCTGGCCAAGGGGATCGAGGGACAGACGGTCCGGGTACAGGCGATCGCCAAGACCGACCTCGACAAGATCACGCTCGACGACGTTGTCGGACGCTACGTGTTGGGCGTTCGCGAGCGCAACATCCGCGTCGTCTATTTGCGTCCATGGCCGCATCAGGACGGCAACCTCACGATCGAAGCGACCAACGTCGAGATGGTCAAGGAGATTGCCGATCAACTCAAAGCCCACGGTTTCAAACTCGGGCGCGCCACGCCGATTCCGCTGTATCACGGCGATAACCGCGTACTAGTCGGAGTCGCGGCGCTGGCCGTGCCTTCGATGTTCGTGCTGCTGCTCGGCGCCTTCGGCTGGTACCGCCGCCGGCTTGCCGTGAGCGCGTACGCGCTCACGGTCCTCCTGTATCTCGCCGGTATCGTGGCGCATCACGATCTCTTTGCTCGCTCGATGATCGCGCTGGCCGGCGCGCTGCTCTTTGCGACCGCGGCGTTCTTGACGTTCGCCAAGGCCTGCACTGAAGAGCCGGCGCCTCGTTTGAGCGATCAATTGGTGCGCAGCCTCGGCTGGACGCTGCTCGTAACCGGCGTGACCCTGCTCGGCGCTCTGGTGGTGGTCGGCGTGATGAGCTCCCCGCTCGCCATGGAAGAGATCGAACGGTTCCGCGGGATCCGTCTCGTGCTGGCGCTTCCGCCGCTGATCGCGCTCGTGCTCTATTTGTTCGACCGGCGTTTCAACTCGGGGGTCGAGCGGCCCTCGCAAGTGTTCGACGCGCCGATTCGCGTCTACCAGCTCTTCATCGGGCTGGTCATCGTCGGCGCCGGCGTCCTGCTCTTGATGCGCAGCGGCAACGACAGCGATATCGCGCCCTCGCACTTCGAGCTGCTGCTGCGCCACGACTTGACCGACGTGCTCAGCGTACGCCCGCGATTCAAGGAATTTCTGGTTGGATTTCCGTTCATGATGCTGATGCCGGCGTTGACCTCGGCGCACCGGCGCATCGCAGGCTGGCTGCTGGCTCTCGGGATCGGTGTCGGCATCGGCGACGTGATCGACACCTTCTCGCACCTGCACACGCCGCTAACCATTTCGCTCACGCGAACGGTCATCGGACTCGTGGTCGGAGCGATCATCGGAACCCTCGCGATCTGGATCTATCGCCGTGCGTGTATTGCTTTCGGGCTATTACGGGTTCGGTAACCTCGGCGACGAGGCGTTGCTGGAAGTGATCGTGACGCAGTTGCAAAAGCGCTTTCCGGCGATGCAGATCGACGTGCTTTCGGCAACGCCCGGTCTCACCGCTCGCACCTACGGCGTCGAGGCGACCCCGCGCTGGAACATGCGCCTCGTGCGCGATGCGATCGCCCGTGCCGACGTCGTCCTCTCGGGCGGCGGCGGACTGCTGCAAAGTGCAACCAGTGTGCGCAGCGTCGTCTACTACACAGGTATTCTGCGCGAAGCCGTTCGGCAACGGCGTAAGGCGATGATCTTCGCGCAATCGGTTGGCCCGCTCGACCTTTTGGGACGCATCGTCGTGCGCAATTTTTGCCGCGGGGTGAACCGTGCGACGGTGCGCGATGCGCGCTCGCAGCGTCTGCTCCAATCGCTTTTGCCGCAAACGCCGGTGGAACGTACGGCTGATCCGGTCTTTCTCTACGAACTTCCGGTCGAGGAGGTCGACCTTGGTAGCGAGGGATTGGGACCCGATCCCTACGCGATCGTGAGCGTGCGCAAGGTTTCCAGCCTCAAGGAAGGTCAGTACGCGATTGCTCGCGCGGTCGATCGTCTGGCGCAGACGCACGGCGTTCGCGTTGCGTTCCTGCCGATGGGTGGCGCCGGCGACGCCGAGATCTCGACCTCGATCATTCGTCTGTGCAAGAGCGCGCCGATGCTTTTGCCGGAGTGTTCGCTCGCGCGCGCCGCGGCGATTCTGCGCGGAGCGCACGTGGTCGTCGCAATGCGCTTGCACGCGCTGATCTTGGCGGCGCGTTTCGGCGTACCGTTTCTCGCCATCCCCTACGATCCGAAGGTCGCCGCGCTCTGCGACGATCTCGCGTATCCGCTGGAGCCGCTCTGGACGCCGGGCAAAGCCGCGCCGGCCGATCTTGCGGTCGACGCGCTGGTCGACCGACTGATGTCGCAGCGGGAGGCGCTCGCGTCCGCGCTTCGCCGGCAGGCTGCCGAGATTGCCGCCGCCGCGGCACGAAATTTCGACGTGCTCGGCGAATTGATGCGCGATCCATGAGTGAGACCGTCGAACGCGATTATCGCGATACCTTACGTTTACCCAAGACCGCCTTCCCGATGAAAGCGGATCTACCCAAACGCGAACCCGATCGGCTCGCGTGGTGGAATGCGCAACGCGTCTACGAGCGCAGGCTCGAAGCCAATCGCAAGAACGGGCCGTGGATTCTCCACGACGGTCCGCCTTACGCCAACGGCGAGTTGCACATGGGGCACTTCCTGAACATGGTGCTCAAGGACATGTTCGTGAAGATTGCGCTGCTCGACGGGAAGTGGGCCGATTTCATTCCCGGTTGGGACATGCACGGGTTGCCGATCGAACTCGAGACGCTCAAATTCCTGGGCATCAAGGACTTTCACGCGATCGACCCGCTCGAACTGCGCGAACGCTGCAAGGAGCGCGCGCTCTTTTGGCTTGGGCGTCAAAGTGAAGCGCGTCAGCGGATGGGCGTCTTCGGTCACTTCGACCGGCCGTATCGGACGATCGATCCGTCGTTCGAGGCGACGATCGTCAACGCGCTCGCCGACTTGGCCGAGCGCAAGCAGCTCTACAAGGGGTTGCGCTCGACGTTGTGGTGCGTTCACGACGAAACGGCGCTGGCCGAGGCGGAAATCGAATATGAGCCGAAGATCTCGCCTTCGATCTACGTCCGCTTTTCGGCCGGCGACGAACAGCGTGAGGCTATACTGTCGGTGTTTGCCGCTTCACGTCATCCTGAGGTGCTCGCCGAAGGCGAGCCTCGAAGGACGTCGGTCCTGATCTGGACGACCACGCCGTGGACGTTGCCGGCCAACGTCGCGATCGCGCTGCGGGCCGACGCCACCTACGGACTCTATCGCGTCGACGACGAGCTGCTGATTCTCGCCAGCGCGCTTGCGCCGAAGGCGCTCGGGGAAGCCTTTGCGCGCGCGGAATTGCTCGCGAGCGTCGCCGGCGATCGTCTCGACGATCTGCGCGTGCGCCATCCCTTCATGGATCGCGATTCGGTCATCGTGCTCGCCGATTACGTCGATCTCGAAACCGGAACGGGCGCGGTGCACACGGCGCCCGGACACGGTGCCGACGACTTCGATACCGGGGTCAAGTACGATCTACCGATCCTCAACCCGGTCGATGCGTCGGGACATTTCACGCAAGAGGCTGGTCCATACGCGGGCCTGTTCATCTTCAAGGCCAACAAGGTCATCGTCGAAGACCTGCGCGCGAGCGGCGCGCTCTGGCGCGTGGAGGAGTACGAACATTCCTATCCGCACTGCTGGCGCTGTCACAACCCGGTCATCTTTCGAGCGACCGCGCAGTGGTTCATCGCGATGGATCAGAATCGCCTGCGCGCGCGCGCAATCGAAGCGGTCGATCGTGTCGATTACGTTCCCGAGTGGGGCCGCGCGCGTCAGCGTCAGATGATCGAAAAGCATCCCGAATGGTGCCTTTCGCGCCAGCGAATCTGGGGCACCCCGATCCCGGCCCTGCTCTGCGCCGCATGCGGCGAATCGATGCTCGATCCGCACGTCGCACGGAACGTGGCGAAACGCTTCGCTGAAGCGGGCGCGGGTTCGTGGTGGGTCGATCCGGTCGAGATGTATCTGCCGGCGGGGTTTCACTGCCCGAATTGTCGCGGAACCACGTTCGAGAAGGAGATGAACATCGTCGATATTTGGTTTGAGTCGGGCGTGACGCATTTAGCGGTGCTCGGTCACGATGATATCCCCTGGCCGTGTGAGATGTATCTCGAAGGCGGCGATCAGTTCCGCGGCTGGTTCCGCAGTTCGCTGCTGACCGGCGTCGCGATCAAAGGCGATGCACCGTACAAACGCGTGGTGAAGAATGGCTGGGTCAACGACGAGCAGGGGCGGGCGATGTCCAAGTCGCGCGGCACCGGCCTTGACGCGGTCGAGGCGATGAACCGCTGGGGCGCCGACGTGCTGCGTCTATGGTCCGCGTCGGTGGAATTCGTCGACGACGTGCGCTTCGGTCCGAACGTGATCGAACAGGTCGGCCGAGTCTATCGCAACATCCGCAACCGCATTCGCTTCATGCTCTCGAACCTCGACGATCTGGGTGCCCACGACGTCGTTGCGCGCGAGGAGATGGAACCGCTCGATCGCCTGGCCTGTGCGATCACCGACACCTTCGTCGCCGAGGTAAAGGCGCTCTACGAGACCTTTGCCATCCACGACGCATATCTACGTGTGGTCGAGTTCGAAAGTGCGATGTCGAGTTTCTATTTCGACGCCCTCAAAGACCCGCTCTACTCGCTGGGCGAGAACAGCCGTCGCCGGCGCAGCGCGCAATCCGCGCTGCTCTACGCGCTCAAACGGTTGCTGACGGCGGTTGCGCCGATTCTCTCGTTCACCGCCGAGGAAGCCTGGCAAGAGGTCCCGGAGCGGCTGCGCGGCGACGAACGCAGCGTCTTCGATTCGGCATTCGGCGCACCGGCGACCGCGCCGCCGCGCGAACGGGAACTGTGGGAGATGCTGCGCGAACTGCGCGCCCGCGTCGCTGCATCGGAGAGCCCCCGCGATTTCGAAGCGCGGGTCGAGCTGCGGGTCCCCGCCGCGCGCTTCGGCGAGCTGAGCGCGCTCGGAGACAACCTGCGCGAAGCGTTGGTCGTCTCGCAATTGGACCTGCGTGAATCACCCGGCGAGGAAACCGGTCTCACGATCCATCCCGCCTACGGCGAGAAATGCCGCCGCTGCTGGAAGTTTCGCGAGCTCGGCACCGATCCCGAACATCCGTCGATCTGCGCCGACTGCGCCGCCGTCGTCCGCGCGCTCTAGGCTTCCCTAGAATCCTAAAAGATCGAGGCGTTCGAACACCTCGCGGACGTCGAATTCGAGCCATGCCGCGGCGGGATCGCTGAAGCGATCGCCTGCCACGAGCATCCGCGCGCGATCTTTCGTGTGGACGACGATCGTGCGGGAAGGCGGATCCACGTCGAAGACCAGCGGACAGCCCCAGGCGAGATAGCGCCGGATTTTTTCTTCGCGAAAACCTGGCCGGTCGTTCGGCGAGCGTACTTCGACGATGATCTCGGGCGGGACGTTCGGGAGCAGCCGATCCACCGGATCGAGCGCCCGCAGTATTTCCACGCGATAAAGCGCAACGTCGGGGAGGAGCACCGTGCGCTTTCCTGGTGTATCGCTAACGCGAAGATGGACCTCCAGCATGGCCAGACCAAAGCTGTCCCCGCGCCGGTTGAATAGTTCGGCGATCGTTATAGCGACGATCCCATGGGGCGTATTCGGGCTCACCGCGACGCTTTCCACGCCGTCGAGCCATTCGAGATAGGGCTTGGTGTCGATCCCGCGGGCCATTTCACGCATACACTATCACGCGATTTTCACAAACGACAAGATCTGTCTAAAAATCGAATCGGCATTTCGAGGCTGTTGGGTTGTCGATATGCGGGACCAGCTGCTCGAAGGCGATCACGCCCAGGCACAGGAGCAACGCCGCTAATGCAAGAGTAAGATAGCGCCGGCGCAGGAACCAACCGAGTAACGCGCCAGCTATTGCCGCGATGATGGGAATGGGCGGCGCAAAGATAAACCCAAACTCCACACCACCAATGGCCGACACCAATCCACAGCGCATCGGCAGGATCATCGCCAGGAAAAAGCACCCGACTGCAGCGATGGTGACAATCGAACCGGCCACCGAATATACGAGTCGTATCAGTCCGCTGACGCTCCTGCTAAGTACGTGTGATTTGGACCGTTCCATCTGAGTATAATCCTACCTCGAAATCACCACAGCCGGCCGAACAACAGAGACAAGGTCTGTGTTCTTCAGAGCTTCCCTAGGACGAGGTCGCGGTATTGCTGCCACTGCTTGCACTCGATCGCCTCGCGGGCGTCGCGCATCAGATCGTTGAGGAGGTAGACGTTGTGGTATGAGAGCAGGCGCGGGCCTAGCATCTCGTTCGCGCGGAAGAGATGCGAGAGATACGCTCGCGTGTAGGTCGTGCAGACGTAACAATCGCATTGCGGGTCGACCGGCGTGTAATCGCGCCCGTACGCCGCGTTGCGGATATTATACTCGCCGCTGCGCGTCATCGCCCGCGCGTTGCGCCCGCAGCGCGTGGGATAGACGCAATCGAACATATCGATTCCGCAGTCGACCGCCACGATGATGTCACGCACGGTTCCGACCCCCATCAGGTAGCGCGGCTTCTCTACCGGTAAGAGCGCGGCCGAGCTGCGCGCCGTGACGTACATCTCCTCGCGCGTCTCGCCGACCGACAACCCGCCGATCGCGTAACCGGGAAAGTCCAGCGCGACGAGCTCTCGCGCGCTGCGCTCGCGCAGCTCCGGATCGAGGCCGCCCTGCACGATCGCAAACACGGCCGTCCGCTCGCTCTTCCACGCCTCGCGCGACCGTCGCGCCCATGCGCTCGTCATCGCGACCGATTTCTCGAGCGCGTCGCGCGTCGCGGGCAGCTTCGTGCAAACGTCGAGCACCATTGCGACGTCGACGCCGAGCGCTTCTTGGAATTCGATCACGCTCTCGGGCGTGAAGCGATGCGTGCTCCCATCGATGTGGGATTGAAACGTGACGCCGTCGTCGTCGAGTTTGCGTCGCTCCCGCAGGCTGAAGACCTGGAAGCCGCCGGAGTCGGTGAGAATCGGGCCGTCCCACGCCATGAAGCGGTGCAAGCCGCCGGCTTCGACGATCGTCTCTCTCCCCGGCCGCAGCCAGAGGTGATATGTATTCGCGAGAATGATCTGACTGTGCGCACAGCGCAACTCATCCGGCGTAAGCGCTTTGACCGTCGCCGCCGTACCGACCGGCATGAAGGTCGGTGTCTCGACGACGCCGTGGGAGAGGCGCAGCGTACCACGCCGCGCTCCCGCGTCAGTCGCGCGCAGCGAGAAGAGCGCGTGCATGGTCGTATTCCGGCGGTGGATCGGCTTCGAAGACGAGCGCGCGCTCGGTGCGCGGATGGTCAAGGGCGAGCTTCCAGGCGTGCAGCGCTTGACCGGCCAGACCGAAGCGCGCCTCCTCCCGCCCGTAGAGCGGATCGTTCACGATCGCGTGCCCCATCGCGGCGAGGTGTACGCGGATCTGATGCGTGCGCCCGGTCTCGAGGCGAAATACGAGTTCCGCAGCTTTTGGAAAAATCTCGCGCACTTCGTAATGGGTGATCGCCGGTTTGCCGCCGGCGACGATCGCATACTTGAGCCGGTTGTGCGGGTCGCGCCCGATCGGTCCTTCGATCGTCCCGCGCGCGTGTTCGGGAACGCCATGCACCAAGCCGAGATACTCGCGCTTGATACGGCGTGCTTGCATGGCGATGCCGAGCGTCGAGAGTGCTGCCGCGGTTTTGGCGACGACCATCAGTCCGGAGGTATCGCGATCCAACCGGTGCACCAGTCCCGGCCGCAGCGGATCGCCGGGAAGCGTGCCGATATGCGCGAGCAGCGCGTTGACCACCGTGCCGCTGGTCGCGCCGTGCGCCGGATGCGTCACCATGCCGGCCGGCTTGTCGATCACGACGATGTCGTCGTCTTCGTAGACGATCGGAATCTCGATCGCTTCCGGCGTGGCCACCAGCGGTTCGCGCGGCTGGACGTCGTACACGAGCAGATCGCCGCTCTCGAGCGGATGGCTGGCTTTGACGGGGACGCCGTTGACGCGGACGTTGCCGCGCTTGACCGCATCGGCCACCAGCGAACGTGTCGCGCCGGAGAGGCGCGCGACGATCACGTCGGCGCGGGTTCCCGCCTCCTCAGGCGTGACGGCGTGGTCGGACAAGGCTCGCGATCAAGAGCAGAACGACGCCCACGGTGATGCACGAGTCGCCGAGGTTGAACGTGAAGCGCCAAATCTGCGGAAAGCGGTAGAAATCGATGAAGTCGATGACGTAGCCGTAGTGCAAGCGATCGATCACATTGCCGAGCGCGCCGCCGACGATCATGCCGAACGCAACACACACCAGACGCGAACGCAGCGCGGCCTCGCGAAAGCTCCACCAGAACAGTACCAGCACGATCACCGCCAGGATGACGAGCATCGGTTTGCTGTCGCCGAACATTCCGAAGGCTCCGTGATAGTTCGGAATCGGAGCGAACTCGAGCCAGCCGGGAATGAGAATCTTGTGGCCGCACCACGGGCTGCAGCGCGCATCGAAATAGATTCTCGCCGTGATGAGGTGCTTGGACCACTGATCGAGCGCGAAGACGATCGCCGCGGTCAGCACGATGATGAGCGTTGCGTTAAATGTTCGGAGCCGGGACAAATTGATAGAACCACCCTGCAACGGCGTAGAAAGCATTGTTGACGAGCACCAGGCCGACCGCGACCAGGAAGAGGCCGGCACAGAATTCGATCGCCGGCAGGAAGCGTTTGATTCGGTTGAGCACCGGCAGCACCGCCCCGATCGCGACCGCGGTCAAAAAAAACGGCACCGCCAGACCCAGGGAGTACGTCAGAAGCAGCAGCGCTGCCTGGGAGGTGTGCGCCTGCGAGGCGATGGCGAGGATCTGGGCCAAAATCGGCCCGATGCAGGGCGACCACCCGGCGGCGAAGGCAATCCCGACCAGCCCCGACGTCCAGAAGGTCCGCTGCTCGCGCTGCACGTGGACGCGCGTGTCGCGCATGAGGAAGGGGATGCGCAGCATGCCCATCATCTGGAGTCCGAGGATGACGATGATCACTCCGCCGATCTGCGCGATCAGCACGCGATGCGCGTTCAAGACGCCGCCGATCGCGCTGGCCGTCACGCCGAGTGCCACGAAAATCAGCGTGAAACCGGCGATGAACGCGAGCGCATGCCCGATCGCGAGCGTGCGCAGGGTGTTTGCGCTCTCGTTCGCTTGCAGCTCTTCGAGGCTCGAACCGGTCAGCAGCGAGAGGTAGGCGGGCACGAGCGGGAGGACGCACGGAGAAATGAAGGAAACGAAGCCCGCGCCAAAGGCCAAACCGGCGGCGACGATCCATCCATGTGAAAGAAGCGCGCTCGAACTCACAGGCCGGTATATTCTTGATACAGCATTGGTTTAACTATCCGACAAATGTCGACCCCATTGCGATCCACCTTGGATTCTTGCGAATCCACTGGTACGGAATCGCGTATTTGGCGGGTTTTGTCGCGGTCTACCTGTGGATGAGCCGCCGGACGGGCCGGGCCCGTCTGGGTCTGACCCGCGAGCAGATCCAAGACTTCTTATTCTACGCACTGATCGGCGTTTTGGTTGGCGGCCGAACGTTTTTCGTCATCAACGACATCATCTCCAAACACGACCTCTCCTATTACACGAGCAACCCGCTCAATATCATTGCGGTGTGGCAGGGCGGGATGGCTTTTCACGGCGGCATGGTCGGCGTCCTCATCGCAATCTGGCTCTTCGTACGTAAGCATCCGCAGCTCAAATACACCGTGCTCGGCGACGAAGTCGTCGTGCTGCTGCCGATCGGTATCACACTCACCCGCATCGTGAACTTCATCAACGATGAGTTGTGGGGCGATATCTGCCGTCCCGACCGTCCGTGGTGCATGATTCCGAATCGTCCCGGCGACGCCGAGATCTGGGGCCCGTATTATCGCCATCCGGCTCAGCTCTACGAGGCCGTACTCGATATTCTCACCTTGCCGATCCTGCTCTATATCTACAAGCGCCGGCCGCCCGACGGCGTCGTGGGGTGGAGCTGGTTCCTCATGTACGGTATCACGCGCAGCATCGCCGAGATTTGGCGGCACGCCGATTTTCATCTCGGCCCGATTACCGGTGGGCAGCTCTACGCGCTTCCGATGATTCCAATCGGGATCGTCGGGTTGTGGTATTGCAATAAGCGCGGGCGGCGCACCGATGTGACGCCGACCGATTCGCCGCCCACGGATGCGTTGACGCCGGCGGGATGAACGGCTCGTTCGCTGCGCGGCTGGCGGAGCTGCGCGCGCAGATCGACGAAGAATTGCGCGCCTGCGGGCGCGAGCCGGGAAGCGTTCGGATCGTGGGCGTGAGCAAGAGACAGCCGGCCGCGGCGATCGCGCAAGCCGCGCTCGCCGGGCTCGATGCGATCGGCGAGAACTACGTGCAAGAAGCGGCGAAGAAGTTTGCCGACCCCGCCGTTCGCGAATTGCATCTCGAGAAACATTTCATCGGTCACGTGCAGACCAATAAGGCGAAGGCGCTGCTCGAACTTTTCGACGTCGTGCAGAGCGTCGACCGGCCCGATGCCGCTCGGGCGCTGGGAAAGGCGGCTGCGGCCGCCGGGCGCGTGCTTCCCGTGCTGCTGCAGGTCAACGTCTCGCCGAGCGAGCGCTTCGGTGTGGCGCCCGCGGAGGCCGGGGCGCTCGCCGGCGCGGTCGCGGCGCAGCCCGGGCTGCGGCTGGACGGCGTGATGGCGATCGGCCCGCTCGGTGCCGACCGCGACCAGATTGCCCGGGCTTTCGAGTTGGCCGCCAAGACGTTTGCCGCCGTAGGTGGAAGTACGCTCTCAATCGGCATGTCGGGCGATTGGCGCGAAGCGGTTCGCGCCGGTTCCACGATGGTGCGCATCGGTACGGCTCTGTTCGGAGGCCGAAGCAAATGAGCATGTTCAGCAAACTCGGGTCGTTCTTCTCGATCCGCGACGAAGAAGAGGATCTCTATGACGACGAGCCTGCGCCGTCAGGCCGGGTGGTGCCGCTTTCGGGTGCGGGGCGCCGCGCCGGCACCGAGGTCAGCGTGTACTCGCCCCGCGGCTTTCAGGATGTCGTCGAAATTGCCGACGCGCTGCGCAACCGGCAAGTCGTGATCATCAACCTGCAAAACGCCGACCGGACGCTGCTCCAGCGCGTGGTCGATTTTACGTCCGGAGTGGCCTACACGATCGACGGGAAGATTCAGAAGTTGGCTGAAGCCATCTACCTCGTGGTTCCGGCGGGTGTGGTCGTGAACGCGGCGGGGCTGCGCGATTCGATGATGGGTGATTCCACACTCGATTTTATGGCCGGACGAGGATAGATGGAGAAAATTACGCCTGTCGACATCCAGCACAAAACCTTCAAAAAAGCGTTGCAAGGATACGACCGCGCGGAAGTCGATCAATTTCTCGACGAAGTGATCGAGACGCTCGAGGACGATGCGCAGCATCGCGCGGCGCTCGAGGCGGAGATCGCCGATCTCAAAGAGCGCATCAGCCACTTCAAGGCGATGGAAGAATCGCTGCACAACACGCTGGTGCTCGCGCAACGTACCGCCGATGAGGTCAAGGCATCGGCGCATAAGGAAGCCGACCTCATCCGCGAGCAGGCGCGTCTGGCGTCCGAGCGCGAGATCGCCTCGTACAACGAAGCGATCTCTGAAGTCCGGCGCGAACACCAGCGCGCCTGCGAAGCGGCAGAGAAGGCGAAAAGCGAATTGCGCAGCGTGCTGACGACGCATCTCTCCTTGCTCGACAACGTGCATCAGCCGCCGCGGCCGGAAGAGCCGCCGGCGCCGAGCAACGACACGACGCGACTCGAAGTTTATTAGTGCAGCAACGGTTCGTTAGCGCGCCGGCGCGGATGAGCGCCGTGGGCATGTACGTTCCCCCGCGCGTGCTCACGAACGCGGATTTCGAGAGCATGTTCGAGACCAGCGACGAGTGGATCGTACAGCGCACCGGCATTCGCGAACGCCACGTCGTCGCCGAGCACGAGTACTCGAGCGACCTCGCGATCGGTGCGATCGACGACTTGCTCGAGCATCATCCGGATGTCGATTTACGCGCCGTCGATTATCTGATCGTCGCGTCGACGACGCCCGATTATGAGTATCCGAGCCTCTCGGCGATGCTGCAGCTGTACTACGGCCTGCCCAAGAGCGTCGGCGCGCTCGACATCTCCACCGCGTGCGCGGGCTTCGCGTACGGCATCAATCTGGCGTGCGGTCTGATCGCGAGCGGCGAGTGCGATCGGGTCCTCGCAATGGCGGCCGACGCCCTGACGCGCAGCGTCGACTACACCGACCGCTCGACCGCCGTGCTCTTCGGCGACGGCGCCGGCGTCGCGCTGATCGAGCGCAGCGAACGGCCGCAGATATTGGGCATGTCGCACGGCTCGGACGGCGGCGGCGGGAAGTTTCTCTATCGCACCGGCACGCGCACCGAGATCAACGGCACCATCGACGAATCGCGACTGTTGCGCCAGAACGGCCGCGAGGTCTACCGCTGGGTGCTCGAAAACGTGCCGGCCGACATCGAGCGGATACTGCAGCGCGCAGGGATGACGCTCGAGCAGATCGATTGGTTCGTACCGCATAGCGCCAACGAACGCATGATCGAGGCACTGTGCAAACGCATCGGGTTCCCGATCGAGCGCACGCTCCTCTCGGTAACGCAATACGGCAACACGTCGGCGGTGAGCATTCCGCTCGCCCTGATTCCCGCGATGCGCGACGGGAGGGTGAAGAGCGGGCAGCGCGTGTTGATCATGGGCTTCGGCGGCGGGCTCGTCACCGCCGGCAACGTGGTCGTGATCTAGGCGCGAACGCGTTCGGTCGCCCAGGTGCGGCCGATGAAATCGATCAGCCGGACGGTGAGCGTGGCGTGCTGATGCGGGTGCGCGCCGCTCCAGGCCTGCTTCCAGTCTTGCGACGCCGCCTTTTTGAAGCGCGCGACGGCGTCGTCGCCGGTTGCGATGTAGCCGTTCGCGTCGATCGCGATATCGAGCCGCGTTCCGTGTAGATTGAACGCGGTCACGATATCGGGATACCGCGCCTTGAGCGGTGCAAGTGCGGCCGTCTCCTTGGCGGCGACCGCTTCCTGGGGCGTGGGCTGCGACGCACATGCGGCGAGCAGCGAGAAAAGCAGCGCGGCGAGCGCGCGCGACCATAGCGTTGCCATATCGCGGTCACGATTCGGCCATAGTCCTCACCTACCATGCGCGCATGGACGGAATCGACTGGGCAGCCAGCGCCATGGCGGCGGCACGCACGCGGCTGGACATCGCAACCGCGAATCTCGCCAACGTTTCCAGTGACGGCTTCCACGCCGTGCTGGCGCGCGGCAAATTGACCGCGCACGGCGTCGAGATCGCACGCATCACCGCGCCCGACCACGGCGCCTATCGCCATACCGGCCGGGCGACCGACTTCGCGATCGTCGGCGAAGGCGCGTTTCGCGTGCGCGCGGCCGACGGCACGATCGGCACGACGCGCAACGGCGCGTTCGAACGCGATCGGCGCGGCGTGCTGCGCGACTGCGCGGGACGCGCGCTGATCGGAACGATGCTCGGACCGGGCGCAAGCGTCCGCAGCGGATTCCTCGAAACCTCCGACGTCAACGCAATCGACGAGATGGTGAACGTGCTGACCTCGCAGCGCGCGTTCGAGAGCGCGGAAAAAGTCGTCGCCGCCATCGACGGCGTTCGCCGGAAGAGCAGCAACGACGTGGCGCAGGTCAAGTAGATGGACCGCGCGCTCTTCGCTGCGGCCAGCGGCATGGCCGCGCAGCAAGCGAATCTGGATACGATCGCCAACAATTTGGCGAACGCCGACGTCGTCGGCTTCAAGGAGTCGGAGGACGTTTTTTCCGCGCTCGCCGCGCCGGGTGAACCGGGTGCGGGCACGGTACGCGTCGGCGAGCAAGCGCTCTTCAAAACCGGGAAGCTCGAGCGCAGCAACGGTCCGTTCGACGTCGCGATCGACGGCGATGGCTTCTTCGTTCTCACCGACGGCAAAGCGCGCGCTTACACGCGTGCGGGTGAATTTTCGCGCGCCTCCGACGGAACGCTGCGCACGGCAACGGGGTGGCAACTCGCCGGCGTGCGCATTCCGGCCGACGCGGTTAGCGCGAGCGTGACCGCAGACGGCGCGGTAACGGTCACGACCGCGATGGGAACGCACGTCGTCGCGCATCTGCGTTTGGCCGAATTCGCCGCCCCCGAGCACTTGCAAAGCGCCGACGGCGCGCTGTTCATGCAGACGACGGCATCGGGTCCGCCGCGGCTGATCGCGCCCGGCGGTGAGAACGGACCGAACCTTCGCTACGGCATGCTCGAGCAGTCGAATGTTTCGATCGTCGAATCGATGATGCAGATTCTCACCGCGCAACGGGCGTACGAAGCCAATGCCAAGGGCATCCAGGCCGCCGACGAGATGCTGCGTATTGCCAACAATCTCCAGCGTGGATAAGCTCGCCGCCGCGCGCGCCGGTGTGCTGCTCGAGGCGCTCTTTCTCGAGAGCGCACTGCGCCCGCTCGCGGCGGGGTTTGACGCCCTGGGCGACTACGGTATCGGCGCGCTCGCCCAATCGATCGCGGAACGCGATCCGCACGGGTTCGGTTCGCTGATCGCGGCAAGGCTGCAAACGGGTGACTGACGAGACCCGCGAAGCGCTGATTCGCGAGCTGCTGCCGCTGGTGAAACGAATTGCCCGCCGCATCAGTCGTCTGGTTCCGTGCGATTACGATGATTTGGTCGGCGACGGCAGCATCGGGTTGATTCGCGCAGTGGATAACTACGATCCCTCCCGCGGCACCTCGCTCGAACATTACGCGCGGCACCTGATTTCGGGTGCGATGCTCAACGGCATCCGCCGCATGGATCCGGTTTCGGAGCGCACGCGGCGCGCGATGCGCGACGGCGAAATCGAACGCTATCAAATTGCGGGCGAACGTGGAGCGGTGCCGAGCATGGAGGAGATGGAGCGGCGGCGTCCCGGTTTTCTGCGCGCCACCGCGGCGGTAACGCTGGGTGTCCCCCTCTCGCTCGATCGGCCGCTGCCGGAGGGCGAGCGCCTCGCCCGCGATTGGAGCGGCGATCCGGCGCAGATCCTGGCGGCGCGCGGCGAGCGCGAGGCGATCGGCGAATTGGTCGATGCGTTGCCGCTGCGACAGCGGCAAGTGATTCGCGGTCATTACTACGGCGAATGTTCGCTGCGCGAAGTCGGACGGCGGATGCAGATCTCGCCACAGCGCGCCTCGCAGCTGCACATCGCCGCGATGAAAAAGTTGCGCCGGAGCATTCGTGCTGCGGCGCGTTGACGGCGACGAAGGGCGGGTAGCGCCGCCGCAGACGCAGGCCGCGCCGATCGCACCGGAGCAGGTCGTTCCGGCGATCGCCGAGAGCGAACACGATACCTCGCTGTTGCCGCGCGATCACCCCAAGTGGGCGCGCGACGCCGTGACGATCTCGCAACGCGCGCGTGAAATCATCGCGCGCCTGCGGCCGGTCGTCGTGCGGATTCTCACCTTTTGGGATCATCGCGTGCGCAGCGCCTTGATCGGCGGTGCTCGCGTCTCGATCGATCCGAGCGGAAGTTACCGTTGCCACGATATGCGTACACCGAATTCGTGATAGAACTCGTCCTCACGTGTAAAGCGGTCAATTGGGACTCCGTAGGTCGCGGCAAGATTCAGATGGCGGTGAACGATTCCGAGACTTATGCCTGATTGGTAGGCCTGGTAACGCTCCTCGCCGGTTATGTCGGATCCCCGCAATTCTAGCGCAGTGTACAATCCCGACCGAGAAAGATCGATGACGGCTCGCGGAATGATGACGAGATCCTGCGTGCGCGGCGCGAACGGCAATTTCGTCCCGCCCGCGCAGAAGCTGTATTGCCCGATCGTAATCAGCGAGATTCGGTCACCGAGAGCGTAGGAAAGGGCATACAGCGGCGTAAGCTGCGTGCTGCCGGCGGAGAAGTTCGTCGCGCCGGTCGCAAACGACACTGATAATCCGGCGACTTGCGTGAGTCGCTTCGTACCGCCAAAGGCCTGCGTGTATCCGACCGCGGCGTCGCCCGTACCGAAAGCGTCCCCGACTCCGGCGATCCCGAGATGCTCGTACACGGGCATCGTTACCCTCAGCTCTCGGTCGCCGTTCATTTCCCACGATCCAAAGAGGATGGTCTCGTGCTGCGTTGCCGTCTGCGTCAGCGCGGTGGTTGAATCGCTGATTCCCACCGCGGTCAGCGGGCAGGCTGGATCCAGCCCGGTATTGATCGGGCACGGCGAATTCGCGCTCTGCGCCGCGACCGCAGATGGCACGTTCAACGCCAAGACCTGCAACGCGAGGATGCTGCAGACGAGCGAATTACGTAGAGTACGCAAACGTCGTGCCGGTACAGCCGGGACAAGGGAAGCTGATATCGTTGACCCCCTCTTGCAGCTGGAAGGTAAGGACCACGCCGGCGCTTCCGGCCGGCGTGACGGCTGCTCCGGTGATGCCGAGAACCGACGGATCGGCCCAAATGGCGACGCCGTAGTAGATCGCTGCAGGTGCGGAAAACGCAAACGTTATCGACCCATTTGCAACGGCGACGCCGCTGAGCGTGGGCGTCTGCGCAGCCGAAAGCTGCGCGAGCGGAACGTCATAGAACGACTGCGGGTCCGCAGCGTACTCGAAGACCCGCGTCGGGGTCGTGTGTCCGGCGAGAAACGTCATCCCTACGTTGTTATCGTGATAGTCGATCGTCGCCGGGTACAGCGTTCCGCCGTTCAACTCGGGGGACGGCACGAGATTCCCGCCCGTGAGGTATGGGAATGCGACGGCGCGGGGCTGTGCGCCGAATGTCTTTGCGTCGGCGTTCACGGATGCGAACGTATCCAGCTTCATCCCGTCCTTCACGGCTTCCTGATACAAGGCAGTCATGAGCTGATCGTCGCTCGGGTAGTTTCCCTCGTCGGCGCTTTCTTGCTGTGACATCACGACGAATGGCGTGTTCTCCCCCGCGGCCGCGTAGGCGTCGATGATCTCGCGCTCGTACTGCGCGCCGCTCGCGGGGTCGAAGCCGGCACGGATCAGAATATCGTCGGGGTCGGTGGAAAACCAATAGTCGAGTCCGGAGAGGTAGGCGCGAGTGAGGTCGCGCGCGGTCCACTCGTACGCAATGAAGGAGCAGTCTCCGTTGGGATCGGGCCGCTTGTACGACGTGACGTCAGCGCAGTATTCGCCCCACGGCGCGCCCTCGTCGTCCGTGCCGTCGATGCCGCGACTGTCCCACGTGATTCCCCAAAACCCCTGAAAACCGGCGGCAACGTCGGTGCTCGGTGAGCGTTCGTGACCCGCGCCGTCCACGGAAACGTGTGGCACATACCACGGAAAATATGACTGCATCTGCGCGATCGGCGGCCCAAGTTCGCCGGTTTCCACATCGTCGCCGTTTTGGGCGTGATATTGATTATACAGTGATGCATTGGCAAAATAAGCGGAATTCCCGATCATCCACGTCATCGGGACGCGCGCCGAGGACGCATCCGCTTCAAGCTTCTGCATGCCCGATACCGAGTACGCCTGTTGCAACGACGTGGCGACGAAGATCGCCTTTGTGCTTCCGTTCGGGATCGCCCATTTCGGGATGATCGCGTTCGCGTTGCGCTCCAGGTTCGCAACACTACACCGCGACGACCGGATGTCGATCGGCGAGAACGGTCCGGACGGGACATCGTACCAGATCAGGCCGTCGTACGACACGGTGCAACCGCCCACACTGCCGTCAAAAACGCCGACCCCTGCGATGGACGGCTCCGGCGGCGGCACGGTCGGCAGCCCGCCTCCACCACAAGCCGCGAGGGAAAGTAACATCGCGACCGGCACACACCGCAGCCGCGTCACGGTAAACGAAATCGCTGCCTCCCTATAGCACGCAAACGTGCAGGAGGCAACGCATTATTCACGCGGAGAAGACTCGTCGACGCCGCAGTGCCATGGTGCCCGGGAACGCAGGTCGCTATCCGATTTGGGGCTGAGACATGCAGACACACTATCATATCAGCCTACTCCGAGCAACAGAGAAACGTGCGCGTTCTCTACCGTGTCCGCCGGCGGGGAGATCGATGCGAACCAGAGGCATGGGAACATCCTTTCCGCTAAGAACTGTCGCTACATTATGCAAAAGCTCTCGATGCCAAACGGTTACACATGGTCGCGGTGGCAGCCCGACCGTAACCTGTTCTTCAACAGCCATTTCTTTGTTACGGCGCAGGGCAATGTCGCGGTCGATCCGCTCGCGCTCGAACCAAGCGATGCCGAGCAAATCGAGGCGCTCGGCGGCATCGCGTTGATCGCCGTGACCAATCGCGACCACCTGCGCGAATCACTCGCATTGCGCGAACGGTTCGGGGCACTGCTCGCCACCTCGGAACGCGAGGCGCCGCTGCTCGGCGTGAACGTCGACCGTGTGCTCACCGATGGTGAAGAACTTTTTCCCGGCGCTCGGGTCGTCGCGCTCGAGTCGCAAAAGACGCCCGGCGAATTCGCGCTTCATCTGCGTGCCGCTCATGCGGTGCTCGTCGGTGACGCGTTGATCGGGTCACCGGCAGGGTCGCTCTCGCTCTTGCCGGACGAAAAGTACGGCGACTCGATGAAAGCGGTGCTCGCGCTGCGGCGACTTCTCGCGCTGCAGCCCGACGTGCTGTTGGTCGGCGACGGTACGTCGCTGTGGAGCGGCGCGACGCGCGCGATCGGCGTTGCGCTTCACGCGCGCGGCGGGATCGCGGTCAACCGGATCAATCTCGACCAGCTGCGGTACGAAGAATTCGCGACGAATCCGCGCTATCGTTCGTTCGACGCCGAGGTCGGCTTCTGGATCGGCGCCGAGCATCTGGGATATCAGGTGGTGAAGCTTCCGCCGGGCGCGCGCTTTTGTCCGGTTCACGCGGAGTTCAGCGAGGAGGAGCTCTTCCTCGTGCTCGACGGCGAGCCGAGCATTCGTACGACGAAGGAAACGATGCGCTGCCGAACCGGCGATTTCATCGCGTTTCCCGTCGGCCCGGATCACGCGCATCAGGTGATCAACGAGAGCCCGGCCGAGGCCACGCTCCTGCTACTGGGACAAGAGCAAGAGCAAAACATCGTCTACTACCCCGAGTCCGACAAGCTCCTGGTCTCGACGGCCGGCGTCCGCTGGATGGTGCGCAACGCGCCGCAGCTCGACTACTATGACGGGGAATAAATAACGTCGTGAAATCAGCAGTTTCGCGGGAAAACGCAGGTGATCTCGGCGGTATCGAAGCGGCTGCCCGAGTTTTCCGTTGTGTCCCCAGACGCTACTTCATGCCGCTCATGCAGATCTATGGCTGGGGGGCGTGTATTTTTTCTGCGGTCGTCCTCGTCGGCATCCCGGGTTGGGCGTCTTACGAGTTCGTCGTGGGGAAGAGCCTACGCTGGGGAATCTTGACGGCAGTCGTTGCTGTTATCTCTCTGACTTGGGTTATTCGATTTGCGATTCGTTTGCCAAAGACCCTGAATCGGCTGTATCCCGCTGTGGAAGATGATCGCGGCGCTGAACGTGTGAGACAGCAATAATCGATCTCGAATTGTTGGCGCGTCACGGTGAGCGTAGCGAGTCGAAGGGCTCGGGATGACAAAGGGGCCGGCGCTGGAAACATCGGCGGACACGGATACGCTGCGCCTACGCTTGATGCGCTTGGCAAGTTTCTGCAGCCGCCAACACTTTGGGGGAGTCTGCGCCTCTAGTATGAAGAGATGGCGAGGATGCTGGATTGCGAATTGCACGCCGATGCGGTCGAGCGGGCACGGCGGGGGGATGCGGCTGCGCTCGACGCGCTGATCGCCGCGATCTGGCCGCATGCCTATCGCATCGCGCTCTCGATTCTGCGCCATCCGATGGCCGCCGAGGATGCGGCTCAGGAAGCCTGCGCGCGCGTCATCCACGCTCTTGCGGGGCTGCGCTGCAGTGCGGCCTTCGGCGTGTGGTTCTACCGGCTGGTGGTTCGCGAAGCGCTTGCGATCGAACGGCGCACGCGCGCGTGCGAACCGCTCGATCCACGCACCGTCGCGTCCGCTTCGCCGTTGACCGATGTGCTGGTGCGGATCGACGTGCTGCGCGCGCTCGGTGCGCTGCCGCCGCGTCAACGGGTCGCGATCGTGCTGCACTACTACGCCGGCCTGAACAGCCGCGAGATCGCCGAGGTTCTCGCGATGCCCGAAGGCACGGCGCGCTATCATCTGTTGCTCGCTCGGCGGCGCTTGGAATCGCTCCTTGCCGGGCACCGTCCGTGTGGTCTTGCCGAGGCGCTCTTCGATGCCGGTTGATCTCCGCGCGGCGCTGCGCGCGGCGTTGGACGTGACCGCGCCGTCCTTCGCACTTGGGCGCATGCGCGAGCGAGCGGCGCAGTACCGGCGCAGGACCGAACGGCGCCGCGCGCGGACGATGCTGTCCGCTGCCGCATTGCTTGCCTCGCTCGCGCTCTTTGCCGGTGAATACGGCGCCGCGCCGATCCATGTGTCCGCCGTGGCCGTCGCGCCGGTTCCCGCTCCCTCCCCCCTCGCCACGTGATCGCGCTCTCGCAACGCACACGCGATGCCGTCATCGCAGCGGCACTGGGCATCGCCTCCTTCGTGCTGCTCGTGATCCGCTATTGGGTGCCGCCGGGCAAAATCTTCGACGAAGTCTACTTCGCGCGCGCCGCCGAAGAATATCTCCAGCGCCGCTACATCTACGAGAACACGCATCCGCCGGTCACTAAACTCTTGATTACGCTTTCGGTGATTCTCTTCGGCGGTTTGCAGCACGGCGATACGGCGTACGGATGGCGATTTCTCAACGTCGTCGCCGGAGCGGTCGCGGTCGTCCTCTGCTTCGTCCTGGCAAAGCGGATCCTGCGCTCGACGCTCTTTGCCGCCTACGCGGCCGTGCTCTTCGGTTTGGACGGCATGCATTACGTGCAATCGCGCATCGCGACGCCCGAAGGCTTCGTCGTCTGCTTTTCGATCTTTACGCTCTACGCGTTTTGCCGCTACTGGGATGCCGTCGCGGGCGCCGCCGCCGCAGCTGTCGATAAACGATCGTGGCTGCGCCACGCGCTCGAATTTCTCGCCGCGCTGGCGATCGGCGCGCTCGTGGCGTTCGTGCGTTTTCGAACCGAGACCCTCCCGGCGCGCATCGTGCTCCTGGTCGTCATTTCCGCATCGCTCTACGCCGCCTACCGGATCTGGCGCGATCGCCCCATCGGAGCCGGCTGGTTGATCACCTTCGCCTTCTCGGGTGCATTGCTCGTCGCCAGCAAGTGGTACGGTGTGATGGCGTACGGCGTGGCAGCGGCCGTAGTGGCGTACGGTGCGATCCGTTCGTGGATCGCGCGCCGCGCCTCACCCTTTCCGATCGACATTTTTGCGGCAGCCGTCGTCGGCAGCATCGGTATCGTCTACGCGCTCGCGTACATTCCGCACTTCATCGGCCTGCGCGATCTGCAAACTTTGCCCCCGCGGCCCTACACGGTCAGCGACATCGTCACCATGCAGGTCAATGCATTTCTCTATCACGAGCATCTGCGCGCCACGCACCCGTACGCTTCGTCGTGGTGGACCTGGCCGCTCGAGCTGCGCCCGCTGCTGTACAGCGCCCAATACGGAAACGTCAACGGTGTTCCGACGGCGGCGATGATCTACTCGATGCCCAATCCGCTGCTGCTCTGGCCGGGACTGATCTCGGTCCCGTTGGTCGGCGTGCTGGCGTTCATCCGCCGCGATCGCGGCTATGCCCTGATCGTGCTGGCGTATCTGTTGCAGTGGCTGCCCTGGATGTTTTCGCCGCGCATCGCGTTCCTCTATCACTTCTACGTGAATATTCCGCTGATCGCGATTTGCAATACGGTGATGATGCAGGTCATTCTCGCGACATTGGGCCGTTCCGACCCGAAAGCGGCGAAGGCGATCGTGGCCGGCTATCTCGTGCTCGTCGCACTCGCCTTCATCTACTTCTTTCCGATTCTCTCATCGGTCACGATCTCGCAGACCGCCTGGCTCCAACGCCTCTGGCTCCCTTCCTGGCACGGTTAGACCTGCGCGAGCGAAGCCGCGCGACTTTAGCGGGCAAAGCTTAACTTCGAGCGATAGCTAGAGCTGCGCGAGCGTAGCGTAGCGAAGCCGCGCGACTTTAGCGGGCAAAGTTTTAACTTTGACCGATAAAGTCTGGCTAGTGTTCGTAGAGCGAGCCGGTGCCGAAGGATTGACGGAACATGAAGCGCAGCGTGAACGGCACCAGGCCGTACTGCGGCATCGGTGCGAAGACCGGCACGCGATTCGCCAGTGCATCGGTGAGGTTCTGGGCCGAGAACTGTAGTTTCGCGCGCGAGCCGAGCGAGAGCTCGAGGTTGCTGTTGAGCGTCTCGAATGCGGGCGCGCCGTAGGCGTTGTTCGAGCCGACATAGAGCGCGCCGAGCGATGCGCGCGAACCGTGCGGCCATTTGTAGCTGATCTCCGCGTAACCTTGCGCGTACGGGATGCGGAACGGCGCGATCTCGCCATACCCGATGTTTTGATCGTCGTAAGCGGTGGTCCCCGTATCTCCCCACGCGTACGTGCGCGGCAGCGAGAGCGCCGCGATGAAGCCCATGCCGACACGCTTGAACTGCTGGAGTGTGAATTCTGCGCCGCTCTCGATCATCGGCGGTCCGTTGGTATAGTTTCCGAAATCGAATGCGTACACGCCTTGCGTCGCGTTGCGGTAGAGGTCGGCCGAGAGCGTGGTGCTTCCGCCGCGCAGCCGCCATTCGAGGCCGAGATCACCACCGGTCGCACGTTCGATTACGTCGATGGTATTGACGGCTTCGAGCGGCGGGAGGACGGCGCTGGTCCCATAAGACGCGCGAAGGGCCAGCCCACTCGACAATTCGTACGAATAACCGGCGCGCGCGGCGGGTGCATCGAGCGTTCCGCGATACGTGCGATCGGCGTTGAGCTCACCGGAGAGATCGAATTCGTTCCGTGCATCGGGTTTATACGTCACGCTCTCGCGCGCGTTCGACTGCGTTTCGGTTTCGTTCGTGCCGACCAGGCTCGCATCCAGCACGCGCCCGCTCGTATCAAAGGCGAGCTTGCCGCCGGCATGCTCCCAGGCAAGCGTTACCCCGCTTTCGTTGTCCGCCGGCGTGGCGATCAGGGCCGGCGAAACCAGGCCCTGTTGGGTTTGCGCTACGAACGCGTGGACCGAAAACGCGTCGTTGCCGCGATCGAGCGAGGCTGCCAGATCGCCGAAGCCGAGATGCTCGTACCCGAAACCGGGAAGTCCGTAGATCGAATCGAGCGAGCGATCGAGGGAGACGGTCAGTACCGTTCCGCTGATCGAAAGTCCGGCTGACGGTGTGCTCCTCAACTTCACCAGAATCGCCTTGCGTGTGTAATTGCTCGGATCGGAGCCGCAGCAAGGAGAGCCGTCCACCGAGAACATCGAGGCGTAGGCAAGTGCACCGCCCGGTTCGGTGCCGTCGTATGCGAGATCGGTGAACGAACCGCCGTGCGAATCACCTTCGGTCTCGAAGGTTCCACGTTGTCCGAGCGTCGGGTCGGCGGTACGAAAATTGATCGCGCCGCCGACGCCGCCGCCGGCGTCCGCGATGTCGCCCGCGCCTTTGACGATCTCGACTTCTTGCAGCACGTACGTCGGTAAGAGGCTCAAATCGAGCGTGCCGCTCGGCGTGACGATCGGCTCGCCGTCGATCAAAACCGGCGTCTCGAACGGAAGCCCGTTGCGCACCGACGGGAACGAGGGCGCGAGCGGCGTGTCCGTATTCGTGCCGGTATTCGTGAGCGCCAAGGCGCCGGGCGTCTGATTCATGACGCTCGAGACGTCGGGTTGGCCCTGATCGCGATAGGCTTCGCGCGGATAGACCTTCTGTGCCACAGGCGTTGCATTGAACGGCGTGCGCGCGTGTCCGGTGACGGATCCGATCACGTGCAGCGACCCGGCCGAGGGCTCGAGCGTCACCGTGATCGACTTTTGATCGGTCCCACGAAGGATTTCCGAAAACGAGCGGTAACCGCTGGCGCTAACTCGCAGGGCAAACGCACCCGTTTGGGGCACTCGCACCCGTACGGTTCCGCGAGCGTCGGTGACGTCTCGCTGTGCCGGATCGGTGGCAACGACGACCTGCGCGCCACTGATTGGTTGCCGGTCGCCGTTGGTAACGGTTACGACAAGAGTCGCAGCCGCACTCGCGTAAAGCGGATAGCAAAACAAAACCAGGAAGGCAAAGAGAGAGCGGATGAGCACGAAAAGACTAGTGCGGCTTTTACTAATCGTTACCTTTCTCGCGAGCACGATCGTACCCTCACAAGCACAAACGACCGGCACGATCAGGGGAGCCGTACGTAATGCCGGCGGCATTCCGGTTGCGGGTGCGAGCGTGTCCATTCGGCCGGCGCGTGCTGCGCAAGTACGAACCGATGCACACGGTGATTTTTCGATCGCGAACGTTCCGGCCGGCACGTACGAGGTGACGGTCGTGAAGGGTGGATTCGTCAGCTGGTCGTTTGCCGGCGTGAGCGTGCCGAGCGCTGTCGCGCTCACTGTCGTGCTGACGGCGCGCTCGCTCGACACGATGAAGCAGATCGCATCGGTCCAGACGAGCGCCGGGTCGTCCTTCAACACCAGCGCGACCGCGATTGAAACGCTCTCGCAGCAGAACTTCGTCGACCAGGGACAGCTGAATATCGGTCACGTGATCGACGAGGTCCCGGGCGTCGTCTCGAACCGTCCCGACTCGGCGAACGGTAGCGCGCCGGGTTCGATCACCTCGCCGAACTTGCGCGGCGCCTTTGACTGGGAGAAGTCGAACCTGATCGACGGCTTTCCCCTCATCGCCGGCAAAAGCGGCGACTACGACACGCCGCTGGTGAACTCGCTGCTCTTCAATGACGTCGAAATCATCAAGGGGCCGACGGCGTATGCGAACGAGATCAACTACGGCATCGGAGGCACCCTGAATTTCGTCACGGGATTGCCGACGCTGACGACACACGACACGCTGATCGCCGGCATCGACAACCAGCAGGGCGCGTTCGCCGAGCTGCGCCTCTCGGACACGATCGGGAAAGTTGGATATCTCGTTGCGCTCGTGCGCAGCGGTACCAACGGCCCGCTCGACGACTATCCGACCTACGTCACGCTCCCGAGCGGATCGAAGGTCAACGGCGCGGCTGCATCCTCGACGATCAGCTCGACGGCGCCGGCGGGTTATAGCGGCCCGTATCCGGTGCCGGGCTCGATCAAGGGGAGCAATCCCGCGGCTGCCTACACGACGCTCGTCGCTTGCTGCCAGAACGTGACCTCGAGTTACCAGAGCAACGGCGAACTTGCCAAGCTCGCGTATCATTTCTCGAACACGACCACACTGACCGCGGGGTACATCGGCATTCAGGGTGAGTACGACGGTCCGGCCGCGGGCCTCTCGCAGATCTACTCGACCTTTACGCCGGGTCTATCGTACAGTGCAGCCGGAACGCCGTTCGCGAACGGCGGACAGTTCTTACTGAACGAAACGACGACGCTGCCGAATCAGAACGTAATTGATAACGAGCCGATGTTCGAAAGCGAGTTTCGCACCGCGCTCGGCAACGACACGCTCCTGGCGCGCTGGTACGCCGCCGTGCTCGAGCGTCCGACATACTCGGACAGCTCGGATCCCGCCGGCTCTTACACGACACCGCTTCAGCTCTTCGGCACCGTCAAGCTCGCCGGCACGCCGACGACCTTCAACGGACAGACCGCGCAGGTCACCATTCCCGATTCGAGTGCATACGTCGACAGCATGGGTGACTTCGATCACCTGCGCGGCAGCTCGTTCGAGTACGATCACCCCATCGGTACCGACGATATCCTCACGGCTGCGTACGACATGGACACGAGCTTGACCCAGTCATACAAGATCGCGCCGGGCACCGGCGCCGTGCAATATTCGATTGCACCGGGCACGCGCCAAGATATGGACAATTGGCTCCTGCGCGACGTGTTCCAACTCGGTGATAAGGCGCAGCTGACGCTCGCCAACTACTACAACATCTATCGTTCAACGTTCGCGCCGACCGCACCGACCGACACGTCGTTCGACTTCTCGACCGTCACGTCGACGCACGACGATCCGCGCCTCGGCTTCGTCTACCGTCCGGATCCCGATCTCGCACTACGCCTCTCGACGGGTTCGTCGATCGCACCGCCGTATCCGTCGCTGATCGACAACAACACCGAGACCGCCGAAGAGGTCTTGGCGGCAGGCGGCGCCGTCGGCGATACCGTTACCGTTCCGGTGAACTCGGGCACGCTCAGACCCGAGACAGCCTTCGCCTACGACATCGGCGGCGATGCGCGCTTGCCGCACGGAAACATCCTCTCGGTCGACCTCTACCTCACGAATATCTGGAATCAATTCCTGGCCAAGATCACCGATACGGGGACGACGTATACGTACGACGGCACGCCGTATGAGGTCTACACGAGCACGAACGGGAACCTCGCGCAAAGCCGCGATGAGGGAATTGAAATGGGGCTGCATCGCGATCCGCCGGTTGGTTACGGCTACACGATCTCCGGCGACCTCGAGCGCGCCTATGCGTACAATATCCCCGGCAACTTCTACGCGACGTCAGCCGGTCAGTACGAGACGAACCTCGGCGTGATTCCCGGTATCAACTACATCTCGAGCGGTCCGGGCTACAGCAACATCTCGAACAAGAGCGAGGCCTACTCGATGGGCTATGCCGAGATTCATCGCCGTGGCAGCTACGGTCAGTACGCCTCGCTCGGCCTGACGTACTACGGCTCGGACAACATGTTCAACATCCCGGCGTACTTCGTCGGCCATGCGACGTTTCGTCAGCCGATCGCGACCCACACGGCACTGCAGGTCTCGGTCGATAACCTCTTCGGCTCGAACGCGCTGCCGTACGCGCTCTATGGTGTAAATTCGGGAGCGATCTACGCGCCGCTCGTCACCGGTCAGGTCGGGCTCAAGGCGGATGTGCCATACGGTCCGACGACGGTGCGCGTCATGGTCGTGCGCAGCTACGGGGCCGCGCCGTAGGTCTTACTTTATGAGGGACGTCGCGAGCGTGGCCGCCAGCGTGAGCGTCCCGATGAAGACGAAATAGATCAGGGCTTCGGCCAGGAGTATTTCTTCAGACGCCGTTCGCAGGTGCTTGAACATTGAGCCGTTCCTCCACGGCCAAGTATGCCGGGGGATCCTGACAGCCTGCTTGACGCCGTATGAGAAAGCCCTAAGAGAAACTCAAATTTTCTCGAAAAAGCGCCCCAGAAGATCGGCAAGCAAGGGGCCCGTCTGCACGCCGTGCTCGGTCACGTCGACGTGCCTGGTGCCCGGGGCGCCGACGACGTTCGTGATCATGCTCATGCCCAAGACGCCGAGGCTGAGAAAACGGGCGAGAATCGTTTCGAGTACGGTCGACATCCCGACCGCATCCGCCCCGATCGTGCGCAGATACTGCGCTTCGGCCGGGGTCTCGTAGCTGGGCCCGGGCAGTCCCGCATAGACGCCTTCGCGTAGGCGATGTTCCGGTTTGGCAACGGCTTTGACGATCGCGCGCAAGCGCTCCGAATACGCGTCGTTCATGTCGACGAAGGGATTGTCATGCGGCCATCCCGTGAGCGGGTTGCGTCCGGTGAGATTGATGTGATCGCGGATCAGCATGATGTCGCCCGGCTCGACCTTCGGCGTGACCGAACCGGCCGCGTTCGTCAGCACGACCATCCGCGCGCCGGCGAGCTGCGCCATGCGGATGCTCACGGTGACCTGCGTCGGCGAGAAACCTTGATAGAGATGGACCCGTCCGGCGAAGGCAGCGATGCGCCGGCCCTTCCATGTACCGACAAGCACTTCGCCGGCGTGTCCCCGCAGCGACGCGACCGGCATCCCCAAGAGTGTGTCGTACGGGATCGCGACGTGCTTGAACTGGTCGCGCAGCGCGGAGGAAAGCCCGCTACCGAGTACGATCGCGGCATCGATGCGGCCGCCGGCGGCGTCGTCGATACGCGTTGCATCGACGGCAAGGAGTTTATCGTTGGGCGAGCGCGGATCGGTCATATACATTCGTTCCGGTCATTGCGGCTGGTATCGGTAGTCCGGCGAGTGCGAGCAGCGTCGGGGCGACATCACCCAGCTTTCCGGCGGCGCTGAGCCGGCCGTGCAGGTGGTTGGACACAAGGATAAACGGAACCGGGTTGGTCGTGTGCGCGGTCAGCGGCGCACCATTTTTGTCGAGCTTTTCCTCGGCGTTGCCGTGATCGGCGGTGATCGCCAGCAGGCCGTCCGCTTTGAGTACCGCATCGGCCAAGCGTTGCAGGCACGCATCGAGGATCTCGACGGCCTCGATCGTCGGCTCCCATTTCCCTGTATGCCCGACCATGTCGGCGTTGGCATAGTTCATGACGATCACGTCGTGCCCGCCGCGTTCGATGTCATGCACCGCGAAATCGGTGATCTCCCGCGCGCGCATGGCGGGCGCGAGATCGTAGGTCGGCACGCTGCGATCGGAGGGAATCAGTTCGCGATCCTCGCCGGGGAAGACGTCCTCGCGGCCGCCGTTGAAGAAGTAGGTCACGTGCGCATACTTTTCCGTCTCGGCCAGCCGTAACTGCCGCAGCCCGGCGCGCGAGAGGACCTCACCGAACGTGTCGTATTGCGGACGCGGACCGAAGAGCACCGGGTTGGGGAAGGTTTCGTCGTATTGGGTCATCGTCGCGAAGAGACCGTTCTTCCAGCCGTACTCGTTGAAACGCGTGGTGAGCTGGCGCGCACGGTCGGGGCGGAAGTTGAAGAAGATGCAGGCGTCGCCGTCTCCGACGGTGCGGGTCGGCCCCACGATGGTGGGCAACACGAACTCGTCGCTCTCGCCGCGCGCGTACGCTTCGTCCAGCGCCTCGAGCGCGCTCGCGGCATGGTGTTCGGCCGCTCCGCGAACGAGCATGTTGAACGCGGCGTCGGTGCGCTCCCAGCGCTTGTCGCGATCCATCGCGTAGAAGCGTCCGGTTATCGAGGCGATCGAGCCGGGCCGCCCCACCGAGTCGAGCTTTTCCTCGAGCTGCTCGATGTAGACCTTGGCCGAACGCGGCGGCGTATCGCGCCCGTCCAAGAACGCGTGCACGGCGAACGGAACGCTCGCGTCGACGGCCGCGTCGGCGAGCGCGAAGAGATGGGTGATCGAGCTATGCACCTGCCCGTCGGAGAGCAGCCCCATCAGATGCAGGCTCGTTCCGCCGCGCTTGACGTGCTCGATGCACCGAAGCAGCGTGGGGTTGGTCGCAAACGCGCCCGAGGCGATGTCGGCATCGATCAGGACGACGCCCTGCGGCACGACGCGGCCGGCGCCGATGTTCATGTGTCCGACCTCGCTGTTGCCCATGATGCCCTTGGGAAGACCGACCGCTTCACCCGAGGCTTCGAGCGTGGTCCACGGATACCGGTCGAAAAACGCGCGCCAGTGCGGCAGATCGGCGGCGGCGATTGCGTTCCCGTGGGCCGAGTCGCTGCAGCCCCAGCCGTCGAGAATCGCGAGGACGAGCGGTTTAACCACGCGCGGCCGCGGCTTCGATCAGCGTTGCGAACGCCTGCGGATCGAGGGAGGCGCCGCCCACCAGACCGCCGTTGATGTCGGGCTGATCCGCATACGCGCCGACGTTGTCGGGCTTGACGCTGCCGCCGTAGAGAATCGGAACGTCCTTCAAACCCCGCAGCGAGCCTCGGATGGCGTTCATTACGCGATTCGCTTCGACGGGATCGCAATTCGCTCCGGTTCCGATTGCCCAGATCGGTTCGTAGGCGAGCACGACGCGCCCGACCGCGTCGCGATCCAAACCTTCGAGCGCAGCCGTCGTTTGCGCGGTTACGCGCGCGATCGTTTTACCGTCCGCGCGTTCGGCTTCGGTTTCGCCGACGGCGACGATCGGCGTGACGCCGTGCGCCAGCAGCGTTTTGACCTTGAGGTTTACCGTGCGGTCGAGTTCGTTGAAGAACGTTCGCCGCTCCGAATGTCCGACGATCGCAAAGCGCACGCCGAACTCGCGCAGCATCAACACCGAGATTTCGCCGGTGAACGCACCCTGCAGTTCCCAATGGACGTTCTGCGCGCCGAGGGCGACGCGCGGGTGTCCGCGCAGCACGTCATGCGCGGCGGCGAGCGCGGTGAACGGCGGCGCGATGACGATTTCGACCCGATCGGGGATTCGGGCCGCCAGCGGAAGGAAGGCCTCGAGATAGGCCCGTGTTTCCGCCGCGGTCTTGTGCATCTTCCAATTGCCCGCGACGATAGTACGCGCCATCAGGAGTGTTCCAGTGCAGCGACCCCTGGCAGCGTGCGGCCCTCCAGGAATTCGAGCGTCGCGCCGCCGCCGGTCGAGACGTATGTCATTGCGTCGGCGAAGCCGAGCATGTGCGCCGCCGCTGCCGCATCGCCGCCGGCCACGACGCTGATTGCACCGTCGCGCGTTGCGCGCGCGATCGCCCCGCCCACGGCTGCGGTGCCGGCGCGGTACGCCGGCTTTTCGTAAACGCCCATCGGACCGTTGAACACGATCTCGAACGCGGGCGCGATGACTTGAGCGTAGGCGCGTGCCGTACGCGGCCCGATGTCGAGGATCATGGAGTCGCCGACGTCCTCGATGTCGACCGCGTGCGCCTGATCGTCGGCGTCGAACGAACTCGAGACCACCGCGTCGACCGGTAGATGCAGCGTGACGTCGCTGTGCGCGGCCAAATCGATGATCCGGCGCGCCGGCTCGAGGTCGTCGTCGCGGAGCGAGCGCCCGACGTTGGTGCCGCGCGCCGCGAGCAGCGTGTTGGCCATCCCACCGCCGATACAGAACGAATCGACCCTGTTCATGAGGTTGGTGAAGACGCCGATCTTGTCTTTGACCTTGGCTCCGCCGATCACGCAGACATACGGTATTTCCCGATGTTCGATCAGGGGCGTAAGCGCATTGAGCTCGGCTTGCATGAGCAAGCCGGCGGCATTGGGCAGCAGATGCGCGAGCGCTTCGGTCGAGGCGTGCGCGCGATGCGCCGTACCGAACGCGTCATCGACGTAGAGGTCGCCGAGCGACGCAAGTTCGCGCGCGAAGCTGGGATCGTTTTGCTCTTCGCCGGAGTGGAAACGCACGTTTTCGAGCAGCAGCACGTCGCCGTCTTTGAGCTTCGCGGCGGCATCGCGCGCCGGGGGACCCATGCAGTCTTCCGCGAACGCGACCGGCACGCCGAGACGCTGAGCGAGCACGGCCGCAACCGGACGCAGCGAAAACTTCGGGTCGGGCTTGCCGTCGGGACGCCCAAGATGCGAAAGCACGATCACGCGCGCGCCACGATCGCGCAACGCGCGCAGGGTCGGGAGCGCCGCATCGATGCGGGTGAAATCCGCGACCGTTCCGCCGGCCATCGGCACGTTGAGATCCTCGCGCACCAGCACGCGTTTGCCATGCACGTCGAGATCGTCGATGGTGTGGAAGTTCAGGGAGCTAAACCTTGCTCGGCAATTTGTCCAGGATCATCGCGGTGAGATCGGCCAGACGGCACGAGTACCCCCACTCGTTGTCGTACCACGCGCAGATTTGCACCAGATCGCCGATCGCTTGCGTCAGCTTCGAGTCGATGATCGAGCTGTACGGAGAACGTTTGAAATCGTAGGAGACGAGTTCTTCCTCGGTGTACTGCACGTATTTCTTGAGCGGACCTTCGGCGTCGGCGCGCATGATCGCGTTGACCTCGTCGCGCGTCGTGGCTTTTTTGACTTGTGCGACGAGGTAGACGATCGAAACCGTCGGCGTCGGCACGCGTAAGGCGAAGCCGTCGAAGCTGCCTTTGACTTCCGGAATCGTCAGATAGAGCGCCTTGGCCGCGCCCGAACTGGTTGGGATGATGTTGGTCGCAGCATTGCGAGCGCGCCGAATGTCCTTGTGCGGCGCGTCGAGGATGTTCTGATCGTTCGTATACGAGTGAATGGTGGTCATGAAACCCTTGACCCACCCGAGGTGGTCGACCAGCGGCTTCACCGCGGTCGCAAGGCAATTCGTCGTACACGACGCGTTCGAGATCACGTTGTGCTTCTCGGGATCGTACATGTTCTCGTTGACGCCGAGCACCAGCGTCACGTCTTCGCCTTTGGCCGGCGCGGAGATGATGACTTTCTTGGCGCCGCCGCCGGCGATGTGCGCACGGGCCTTCTCTGCGTCGGTGAAAAGACCGGTCGATTCGATCACGACGTCGACGCCGAGGTCTTTCCACGGAAGCTTGCCCGGATCGCGTTCGGCCAGCACCTTGATGCGCTTGCCGTCGATCACGACGGCGTCGCTCTGGGCGGAAACCTCACCCGCATAGGTGCCGTAGTTGCTGTCGTACTTGAAGAGATGCGCGCACTCCGCGGCACTGGTGAGATCGTTGACGGCGACGATCTCCACCCCGGGATGGCGCTCGAGCAGCGCCTTGGCAAAATTCCGTCCGATGCGGCCGAAGCCGTTGATTCCGATTCGCATGGCCCGGAGCAAGTACCGGGCGTGGTTCGTTAGGCCCTGCCGCTGCGCAGGCGAGCGGCGAGCCGGCTGAGGGCACTCAGGCGGCTCGAGACCGTGGGCTTGGCGATGGGGGGATTGCAGCGTGCTCCGAGTTCGGCCAGCGATTCATCGGGATGAGCCATGCGCAGTTCCGCGATCTCGCGCAGCGGCGGCGAAAGCTCGCCGAGCCCGTAGGCGCTTTCGAGGTATTCGATCGTGCGGCGCTGCGCGGCGGCCGCCGCTGCCGCGCGCTCGAGGTTGGCGGCCTCGGTGTTGACCAGACGGTGGATGCGGTTCTTGGTCTCGCGCAGCGCGCGCACGTCTTCGAGGTGCAGCACGGCCCCGAACGCGCCGATAATCGTGAGCACGTCGACGATCGCTTCGAAGTCTTTGTAGTAGAGAACCTCGCGCCGTTTGCGCATCGTGCGCTTCGGCGCGCGGCCCGTGCTGCGCAGCATCCAAACCAGGCGATCGGCCAAGTCGTGGTTCGGGACGACGAACTCGAGATGGTAACCATGCGCGCCGGCAGCGAGCGACCCGCACGCAAGAAACGCGGCGCGAATCTCCATCAAGCGATCGCACTTGAGCGTGGGCTTCGGCGGCGCTTCACGCAGCGCCGCCGGCAGCGTGATCGCGAAGGTCGGCAGGCGCGCGAGCCGTGTCGCTGCTCGCGTTTCGATCGGATGCGATTTGCGATCGTCGAGCAATGACCAGAAGAGGCGCGCGATCGAATTGCGGTGGGTGACGAATGTGTGCGAGCCGGCTGAACCGTATAGCGCGAGTCCGGTAGCGAGCGCGCCGCGGCAGTGCGCTGTGGGCGGCATCTCGCGCGCGAGCGCATCCTTGCTATCGGCGCCTACACCCATTCGGCCGGGTCGTCTTTACGCGTATCGACGATCTCGTAGAGCTGCGCCGGCTTCACCCCCGGCGTAACCCGCAGCGGAACTTCACGAACGCGCACGGTGACGTACCGCGTCGCGTAATGAATCTCGAGTACGTCGCCCGGTTTGACTTCGTACGCGGGCTTGAGCGGCCGACCATCTTTGGTTATACGTCCGTGCTCGAGCGCTTCGTGCGCCTCACTGCGGCGCTTGGAGAGGCGCGCCACCTTCATAAATTTATCCAACCGCATCGATCGATCCCTCAGCATAGCACGAGCGGATTAAGAAACAAACAATCCGGGCGGGAGTTTGCGCGCCGCGCGCCGAGAGGGGAAGAGCGTATGGCGCAAGCGAGCCCGGCCCGGCGAATGGGTGTGAATATCTTCGACGAGTCGAAGCCGATGTGGCAGATCATGCTGGTCTTCCTCATTCCGTTGATGATCAGCAATATTCTGCAATCGGCTTCGCAGACGTTTGCATCGATCTTCCTGGGGCGGATGATCGGTGTCGATGCGCTTGCCGCCGTCTCCGCCGTCTTCCCCGTCGTCTTTCTGCTCTTTTCGTTTCTGATCGGCATCGCAAGCGGCAGCACCGTCCTGATCGGCCAGGCGCACGGCGCACACGACGAACACCGCGTGAAGAAGGTGGCCGGCACCGTGCTCGGCGCGACGATGATCTTTGCCGTATTCGTCGCGGTGTTCGGCACGCTGGTCTCGCCGTGGATGCTGCAGGCGCTCGGAACGCCGGCGGCGATTCTAGCCCAGTCCGACGCGTACACGCGGGTCATTTTTCTCACGGCCCCGATCATCTTTCCTTATCTCGTGTATACGACGTTTTTGCGCGGCGTCGGCGATTCGCAGACGCCGCTGTACTTCTTGATCGTGAGCTCGGTGCTGGCGGTGTTCTTCACGCCGGCGTTCATCCAAGGTTGGTTCGGGCTTCCACACCTCGGCGTGGTCAGCGCCGCGGTCTCCGCCATGATCGCCAACCTCGTCGGACTCATCGGTCTCTTGTTCTTGCTCGCGCGGCGGAAGAGCCCGCTGGCGTTCGACCTCGAGATGGCGCAAGACATGGTCCCCAATCTGATGATCTTGTGGAACGTGATCCGGATCGGCGTCGCGACCGGCATTCAGGTCATCATGGTTTCGCTCGCGGAGATTGCGATCATCAGCTTCGTCAACCACTACGGCCCGCGCGCCACCGCCGCGTATGGAGCGGTCAACCAGATCGTGAACTACGTGCAGTTCCCGGCGATCTCGATCGGCATCGCGGCCTCGATCTTCGGTGCGCAGTGCATCGGCGCTCGCCGCGAGGACAAGCTCGGCAGCGTGATTCGCTCGGCGGTAGCGTTGAACTACCTGGTCGGCGGCATCTTGGTCACGCTCTGCTATTTGCTCGCGACGCAGCTGCTCCAGTTGTTCATCACCGACGCGCCTACGGTACGGATCGCCCACGAGCTGCTGATGATCACGCTCTGGTCGTACCTCGTTTTCGGCAACAGCGCGGTTATCAGCGGCGTGATGCGCAGCAGCGGCACCGTGCTCGTGCCGACGATCAACGGGCTGATCGGGATCTGGCTGCTCGAAGTCCCGGTCGCGTACTTCTGCATGAAGCATTTCGGGTTGCCGGGCGTGTGGGTCGGTTATCCCGCCTACTACTGCTTCATGCTCTGCGCCCAATTCACGTACTACGAATTCTTCTGGAAGAAGAAAACGCACGAACGGCTCGTGTAGACCCATCACGCCATTGCTCGCAAAACCGCTCCCGCGCCCTTCGAGGCACTCGCGCTGCGCGCTCGTGCACCTCAGGATGACCGTTGTTCCGTCACCCGCAGGTGCGAGCCGAAGGCGAGCGGTGGGCGGTTCCCTTATTTGCGTTTCTTCGCTTTCGGCGTGACGCAGGTGCCGCTCGCGCGGCAGACGACGGCCGGTTCGTCCAAAAAATCCGCGGCGCTGTCGCCGGCGTCGGCGCGCACCGCGATCACCTTGCGCGCCTCGAACTCCATCGCGCGCGAGGTCGTGCCGACGCGGGTGATGCGGCCGCGCGCCTCGATGTAGTCGCCCGCATAGACCGGCGCGAGAAACTCGACGCGATCGTAGGCGACGAAGAGCCCCTCGTCGCCGTCCAAGCGGATCAACAGCTCGGTCGCGACGTCGCCGAAGAGGCCCAACATGCGCGCGCCGTCGACCAGATTGCCGCCGTAGTGCGCGTCGTGCGCGCTCATCCGGACCCGGATGAGCGCGGTTACGCTGCTTGCGTCTTCGCCAGTTGCCACAATTCCTCGAGTTCGTCGAGCGAGAGATCGGAGAGCGTCTTGCCGTTCGCGGCGGCGCGTTCTTCCATGAAGGTGAAGCGCCGATAGAACTTCTCGTTGGCTTCGCGCATCGCGGCTTCGGCGTCGATGCCGAGCGAGCGTGCCAGATTCACAACCGTGAAGAGCACGTCGCCCAGCTCCTCGCGGACGTGCGGATCGTCTTGGGCCAAGCGTCGTGCTTGCGCGAGTTCGCTCAACTCCTCGTGCAGCTTGTCGAGCACGCCGCCGACGTTTGGCCAGTCGAACCCGACGCGCGAAGCCTTCTCTTGCATCCGCTGACCACGTTGCAGCGCGCCGAGCGCTTTGGGAATGCCTTCCAGCCGGCTCTTGCGTTTTTGTCCGGTGGCCTCTTGCGCCTTGAGCTTCTCCCAACTGCGCCACTGCGAATCGACGTCTTCGATCACCGCATCGCCGAAGACGTGGGGATGACGCCGAACCATCTTGTTCGAGAGCGCGTCAACCACGTCGGCGACGGTGAATTTTCCGGTTTCCGCGCCGAGCTGCGAATGGAAGACGATCTGCAGCAAGAGATCGCCCAGCTCTTCGCAGAGCGATGCGGAATCCTCGCCTTCGATCGCCTCCACGACTTCGTACGTCTCCTCGATCAGATACGGCACGAGCGTGCGGTGCGTTTGTTCGCGATCCCACGGGCAGCCGTCGCGCAGCCGCGCCATGATCTCGATCAGACCGTCCCAGGTGTAGTGCTGCGATTGCGGTGGGAGCGGCACGAGCGGCATCGCGATCGCGGCCGAAAGCGTTTCGTGCGGCATTCCGGGCGTGATGTGGGTCGCATGTCCTTGGCCCTCGAGCGCGCGTAGAAGCGGCGGGAGACCCGGAAAGTCGGAGAGCGGGTTGCCGAGAACCCCGAGCCCGAACGTCGCGATCGCGAGTCCGTCCAGGGCTTCCAGAAAACGTGCGATCGCCTCGGGGCTGCCGTACGCGAGCGCGCCCGGATCGTGGATCAGCGAGCGGTCGATCGCGACGCCGTGGGCATCGAGCGCGCGCACCAGGTCAGGCGGCGCCGGCAGCGCGGCGGCGCGCGCGCACGCGCGCAACGCGTCCAGGCTTCCGACCGTCAGGTATCCGGGATCTCCGGGGCCTAGGCCCACGATGCGAACCAGCATGTGGAGCGTGCAGTTCGCGAAAAAGCGAAGGGCCCCGTTCGGGGCCCTTCTTGCGGCTTACGGTGACGACGAGGCAGCAGGCGTGGCGACCGGCGCCTGCGCGGGCGGGGTCGGTTCGGGCGTCGGGAACGCCGCGGCAAAGCGCGGATCGCTCACCGTGATCTGGGCCTTGTTCTGCAAGTCCATCAGGAACGGCTGAATCAGCGGCGCTTCCTGCTGCTCGCGCAGCATGTCGGCAATCTTACCGCGCGTGTTCGCGAGCGTCGCGACCTGGCCCGGGATACGCTTCTCGACCTGGATGATATGGTAGCCGAACGGTGATTTCACCGGCGTGCTGATTTGACCGACGGGGAGCGAGAACGCGGCTTTGTCGAACGCCGGCGTCATCTGTCCGCGGCGGAACATGCCTAGTTCTCCGCCCTTGTCCCGGCTTCCGGGATCGATCGAATACTTCTCCGCCTCGGTTGCGAAGTTTGCGCCTTTCTTCAGATCGGCTTCGACCTTATTTGCGGTCGTGAGATCGGCAACGAGGATGTGACGCGCGTCGACTTCGGCCGGGACGTCGAAGGCGGCGTGATTCTTCTTGAAATAGGCCTCTATCGCCGCATTCGAAACGTTCACGTTCTTGCCGACGGCCTGATCGATGATGATTTGATCGGTCAGGATCTTGTGCACGTCGTCTTCCGTCAAGCCGCGCGACTTGAGCATCTCGTCCCACTGTCCCGGAGGAAAGTTGGTTTTGAGTTGATCTTCGCGCTGCGTGATTTCCGCGTCGGTGACGTTGATGTTGTTCTTCTGCGCGTACTGTCGCAACAGAATCTCGCGCACCATCTGCTGGAGCGTCGACGCCGCGACCGGGCTTGCCTCGAGTTTGGCGTCGAAGTCCGCCTTGCTGATCTGCTGCCCGTTCACGGTTGCGATTGCGCCGCCGCCCGCGCAGGCGCTCAAAGACGCGGCCAAGAGCATTGCGGCCAGACCCGCGACGACGCGGTCGAGTTTCGACATGGTCACTCCAG
The DNA here is from genome assembly GCA_035502855.1 of Candidatus Baltobacteraceae bacterium. NCBI lineage: Bacteria > Bacillati > Vulcanimicrobiota > Vulcanimicrobiia > Vulcanimicrobiales > Vulcanimicrobiaceae > Vulcanimicrobiaceae bacterium. The sequence goes on along the minus strand of DATJTX010000018.1, from coordinate 144,739 downwards.
ATTCAGATGAAATCAGTGCGTAGTAAAGCGGAGCCGTTTGGACTCCGCCGCCGGCCCTGGGGGTTCGTTCGGCGCCGAGCCGACCCCTTGCCGGGGGCGGCTCAGGACGAGGAGAGCCACGTCGTCGCGGCCGCGCCGGCCGCCCAGGATCCGCTCCCGGATCGACCGCGCGGGACGGGCGAACTCAAAAGGCGTGAGCTGGCCGAGCACGGTCCGCAAGCGCATCTCGCCGCGGACGTAATCGTGTTCGTTCTCGACGATCCCGTCCGTATAGCAGATCAAGCGGTCGCCGACGCCGAGGTGCTCATGCACCTGCTCGACCTCGATGCCGTCTAAAACGCCGAGCGGCGGAGCGCTGCTCGTGACCTCGCGCAGCGAACCGTTCGCGCCGAGCAGGATCGCCGGCGGATGGCCCGCTGACGCGTAGGTGAGGTCTCCGGTGCGCGCGTTGAACACGCCGCAGAGCGCGGTCACCATGCCCTCGTCGTGCATTCGCAAGACGCGATTGGCGCGCTCGAGAATGGCGGCCGGCTCGTTTGCGACCGAAGCGAAGGCAACGAACGCTTGACGCACGCGGCTCATCGTGAGCGCGGCTTGGAGTCCGTGGCCGGTCACGTCGCCGAGCGAGAAAAAGAAGCGATCGGCATCGAGTGAGAAGACGTCGTACCAGTCGCCGCCGACCTGGGCCAGATCTTCGGCCGGGACGTACGTTGCGTCGAAATGTACCAGCGTGTTCGACGGGAGCGATTGCGGCAATTGCGCTTGAGCAAAGGCGTCGGCGACGCGTTGCAAAGCTTCGAGGTGCTGATGGGTGGCATCGACGTCGGTGCACGTGCCGAGCCAGCGCACGATCTCTCCTTCCGCGTCGCGTTCGGCGAGAGCGCGCCCGGAGAACCAATGATACTCTCCGTCGGCGCCGCGCAAACGATACTCGATCTCGTAGGGCTTACCGGTGCGCACGCTTTCCTTCCAAAGCGCGAAGGCTTTGACGGCGTCCTCGGGGTGGAGCGCGACGAGCCATCCGTCGTTCAGTGCGGTAGCTTCGTCCTGTCCGGTGTAATCGTACCAGCGCTGATTGAAATACGCTGCTCTTCCCGGTTCGTCTCCGAACCACACGATTTCCGGAATGGCTTCGATCAGCGTGCGCAGCTGCGCGGCGACGCTTTCAAGCACCTCCTTATGGCGAATTTCTTTCTCGAGGCGGACGCGTGTCCGGCTCCCGATCACGGCGACGACGGCAACGATCACGGACGCCAGTGCGATCAGCCACGCCGAGGTTACGATCGTCGTGCGAATCCGCGCCGTGAGCATGCGGAACACGCTGCGCAGTTGCGCCAGCAGCGCTTGCTGCATGCCCCCGTCCACGACGCGAAAGCGATCGAGGATCGTCTTGCTGCCGATTTGGAACTGAGCCGTGGCGCGCACGTCGGATGACCGCAGGGTCGGCGCCGCGACGTTCGCTTCCCAGATTCGGTTCAGCGAGGCCATTTCGTCGACACGGGGGAGCAGCGAGCTCATGCCGGCTTGAATCAGGGCCTCGCGCAGCTGCGCGAAGTCGCCGGCGAGCTCCGCATGGGCGGCCGTATAGGGAGCGAGCAGAACCCGATCGCCGCTGGACGCGTAGCCGCGGATACCCGTCTCCTCGTCGATCTGTTCTTGCAGCACGCGCAGGTTGGCGGTATCGGCTTTGTGCAGCGCCTCGTACCGCGCCACCGCTAGGTCGGTGGCATGATCCGAGAGGATCGTGCCTACGGCGAGCACGACGATGATGACGACGGCGAGCAGCACCGCGAGCAGCGGCACCAACTGACGAGTACTTCTCAGAACGCTTCGAGCAACTTTCGCAGCAGGGGCATCCAGATCGCCTCGGCGGTCTGACCGGGTGGCGCCGTGGGCAAATCCACCACGATCTTGCCTTCGCCGAAACGAAATCTATTCTTGGTCAACGATTGCAATTTCGGAATCGTCGCAGGGTCGAGTTCAAAGCCGGTACCGACGCCGAGGGTGAGGCGTGATTCGTCGATCACGACGCGTGTTACGTGTTTTTGCAGCGCAACCGCGCGCAGCTTGGTCAATTCGACCAGGCGCTCGAGCGGCAACGGAAAAACGCCGAACCGGTCGCGCACGCCCGCCGCGATCTCTTCGACTTCGGCCTGCGAGCGGGCTTTGGCAAGCTGCTGATAAACCGCGATCTTTTGCGAGACTTGCGGAATGTAATCGTCCGGAATGAACGCGCTGACTTTGACGTCGATCACCGCCTCGCGACGGTCGTCGAGCGAAGGAGACATGCCGCGCCGCTCTGCGATCGCTTCGGCGAGCAGTTGGCAATAGGTGTCGAAACCAACCGAGCCGATGAAGCCGGATTGCGCCGAGCCGAGCAGGTTGCCCGCTCCGCGAATCTCGAGATCGCGCATCGCGATTTGCAGGCCCGATCCCAGGTGGGTGAACTCGCGAATCGCTTCGAGCCGCGCCTTGGCCTCTTCGGTGAGCGCTTTGTGGCCCTGGTAGAGGAGGTAGCAATAGGCCTGATGATTCGAACGGCCGACGCGTCCGCGCAACTGATAGAGCTGCGCGAGACCGAACTTGTCGGCATCGCTGACGACCATCGTGTTGACGTTGGGAATGTCGATGCCGTTCTCGATGATCGTCGTGGCGACCAGCACGTCAACCTCGCCGTCGATGAAGGCTTGCATCACCGGTTCGAGTTCGCTCTCGCCCATCTGACCATGACCGATCGCGATGCGCGCGCGCGGTACGAGCGTTTGCAGGGCATTGCGGACGGCGTAGATCGATTCGACCCGGTTGTGCAGATAGTAGACTTGGCCGCCGCGATCGAGCTCGGCAGTGATGGCGCGCTGCACGATCGCATCGCTCGTCGGCACGACCATCGTCTTGACCGACATGCGATTCTTGGGCGCGGTCTGAATCAGCGAGAGGTCGCGAACGCCCATGAGCGACATGTGCAGCGTGCGTGGAATCGGCGTTGCCGAGAGCGTTAGCACGTCGACGGACGTCTTGTATTCCTTGAGGCGCTCCTTGTGCATCACGCCGAATCGCTGCTCTTCATCGATGACGATCAGCCCCAAATCCGCGAAGGCGACGTCCTTTTGCAGAAGGCGGTGCGTGCCGATGATCACGTCGACCTTGCCCTGCGCGAGATCGGCGAGAATCGCGCGCGCCTGGGCTTTGCTCTTGAAGCGCGAAAGCTCTTCGATGCGCATCGGGAAGCCGGCGAAGCGGGCGCCGAAGTTGCGATAGTGTTGATCCGCGAGGAGCGTCGTGGGAACCAGGACGGCCACCTGTTTACCTTCCGCCACGGCTTTGAACGCGGCCCGCATCGCGACTTCGGTCTTGCCGTAGCCGACGTCGCCGCAAACGAGGCGGTCCATCGGCTGGGCGCGCTCCATGTCGCTCTTCACGGCCTCGATCGCTTTGCGCTGATCGGGCGTCGGGTCGTACGGGAAGGCCTCTTCCATTTCGCCCTGCCACGGAGTGTCGGCGCCGAAGGCGTAGCCGCGGCTGAGTTCGCGCTCGGCGTAGAGTGCGACCAAACCGTCGGCGATCTTCGCGAGTGACTCGCTGACCCGCGATTTCGCGCGGGCCCAATCCGCGCCGCCCATTTTTGAGAGGCGCGGCGACTGGCCTTCGGTCGCCGAGTATTTGGTGACATGATGCATTTGGGTGACCGGGACCAGCATCCGGTCCGACCCCGCATAGGCGAGATCGAGGTAATCTTGGGTCGCGCCCAAGATCGTCTCGGTGCGCAACCCGAGATATTGACCGATGCCGTGCACGGCGTGCACCACGTAATCGCCCACGCGCATATCGGCCAGCGTCACGGGGACGCCTTCTTTTACCGCGCGAAGTTTGACGCGTTTGGGAGGAGCGCCGAAGATCTCGCGATCGCCCAGCACCCGCAGCCGGAGGTCCGGCAGCGCGAATCCGGCTTCGATCGAACCGTGATCGACGGTGACGCGCGCGTCGGTGATGCCGGCCGCCCGCAGCAGATCGGCGGTACGCGAGACGGCGCTGCTGACGATGTGCAGCGATTCGCCGGCCGCGACCCACTCGCGAACGCTCTTCGAGAAGAGCTCGATCTGCCGGTTGAAGTGTTCGACCGGACGGCAATCGATCACGAACGATGCGCCGGCGCGTGGGACCCAATCCAGGCCGTCGCTGCGTTCGATCGCGCCCGGAAGAATCAGCACGGGATGCGTGCGCACGTCCTTGGCGAGCGATTCGAGCCGCGGATGCGGCGCGGCGACCTCGGCCAGAAGCGCGTCGTCGACTTCGGACTCGCTCACCGAGAACTCGCCCGACTCTACACCGGCGAGCAGCACGCTCTGCTCGCGCGAACGCTCCTCTTCGAGTCCGCGCTCGATGGTCGCGAGCATACTCGGCTCGTCGAGCACGACGATCGCGTCCCGGCGCAGGTAGTCGAGCAGCGTTGCCGGCTCATCGTGAGCGAGCGGCAGCCACGAAGCCGGCAGGTCGCCTCCGCTTTCGACGTACGCGGCGAGCGATGCGCGGACGGACGGCGGACCGTCGAAGCGCTCGAGAATGCGCGCGCGGTAGACGGGATCGCGCGGGATTTCACTCCACGGCACGACAACCGCACGCGAACGCTCGCCCTCACTGCGTTGACTCGCCAGATCGAAGGGGCGGATGCTCTCGATCGTATCGCCGAAAAACTCGATGCGCACCGGCGCGTCCTCGCTGGCCGAGAACAGATCGATGATTCCGCCGCGCACCGCGTACTCGCCGACCGCGCTCACGACGTCGGCGCGCGCGTATCCCAGTGCGAAGAGCCGCGCTTGCAGCGCTTCCCAGCCGGGTTCGTCGCCGACCCGCAGCTCGAGCTGCAAGCGCTCGAAGAGCTCGCGCGGCATCAGATACTGACGCAGCGCGGCAACCGGTGCGAGCACGATGCGCCGTTCACCGTTCGCCAGATCGGCCAGCAGCGTCATGCGCGCGCTGCGCTCGGACGGACTCTCGATCGCCCCCAGTGCTTCGTCACGCGAACGCAGCAGCGCGACTTCATCCGGTTCCTCTTCGTTCAGGTAATACAGAAGGTCGGCGAATGCGCGCTCGGCGACGTCCGGCGTCGGCACGATCACCAGCATCGGCCGCTCGAGCGCACGATAGAGTGCGGCGAGCAACGCGGGACGCGCAGCTGCGACGGTTTCGTGGCAAGCGTAGACGCCGGCGCCCGTCCGCAGCGCGTCGATGACCGGCGCGAGCGCGCGCGACGAGGCGGCGAGCACGTTCAGCAACGCGTCGTTCGAAGCGTGGACTTTCGGCGTTTGGGCGATCACGGGGCGCTTATTGTAACACGAGCGGCACGTACGCAGTTACCGCGATGGCGCCATAGCCGAGCGAGAGCAGCGGGGAGGGCAGCCCAGCCGCGTCGGGTAGGTAACGAAGCAGGGCGGCGCTCGTAACCGCGAGCACCGTCACACGCGCCCGCCGGTCGTGCGCGAAGGCGGCGAGCGGCAACAGCCAGAGCGCGTACCACGGATACGGATTCGGGATCGCGATCCAGGCGGCGAGCGCGATCGTGCACCAGCGGTCGATCGGCGTGCCCATGCTGCGCGCGCGCACGAGCACGAAGACGCACACCAGCGCGGCGACGGGGAGACCGAGTGCCTGGATCGACGCCAGCGGCAGATAGTGCCCATGTGAGACGATTCCGGAGCGTACGCCGCCGATGAGTCCGCGCGATGCGGTTACGACGGCCGCGATCCCGACGATCGTGCCGCCGAGCACGGCGCGCGCGTTACGCCGGGCGAGAATTCGGTCCAGCGCAAAGGCGAGCGAGGCGGCCAGCGCCGGTAGTTTGATCGACGCGGCCAGCGCGACGGCCGCCGCACCGAGCGCCGGGGCGCGGCGCGCGATGACGATGCCCAGCAGCACCGCGGCGAGCGCGAGCGTGTCGTTGTGACCCTCGAGGGCGGCGAAGAGCGCGACCGGGTTGCAGACGATGAACGCGGCGGCCCGCGCGCCGCCGAGCAGCGCAGCGAGGTACCCGCTTAGCAGCAGCGCCGCGCATGCGAGCATCCGGAACCCGTCGAGCACGGCGAGCACGCCGAATCCGCGCAGCGCGCCGGCAATCGCGTGCGCGATCGCGACGAAGGCCGGCCCGTAGACACAAATTGGCACATTTTCGGGGCGCCATTGCCAATTTGCGGCAGCAATTAACGTATCGCTGCTGCGGCCGGCGGGCGCGTATGCGTTCAAGCCGATTCGCGCCATCTCGCCGTACGCCCCATAGGCGTAGACGTCGCTCGAGAACAACGGGAGCCAAAACCAACCCGCGACCAAAGCGAGAGCGCCGGCGAGCAGCGTGCCGCCGGTCGAGAGCGGCCGGCGCAGCTGCAGTGCGTACACGACGAACGCGACTGCGATCGTGGCGGCGAGCACGAGCCAAAACACGGCTCCGGTCGCGCCCCAATCGGTGGCGACCGGAAGCGGCTGCGCGAGATCGGTTGCAAAGCCCGAGGGAACGCGCGCTAAGAGAAGCCTGCTCGCGATCGTTCCGGCTGCAAAGGCGAACGCGATGCCGATCGTTTTCACTCGATCGGTCTTTCGCGTTACGATTGGTCGGGGTCTCCTCGATGCACGCAGCGAAGGACGAATCATGGAAGGACCGTGGATGCGCCGCGCCATCGAGCGTAAGCGTGATGGCGAGGAGCTCGAACCGGCGCTTTGGCACGATATCGTCGAGGGGTACCTCGTCGGCGAGGTCGACGACGCGCAGATGGGTGCGTTTGCGATGGCCTGCGTGTGGCGCGGACTCGACGAAAACGAGGTGACCGCGCTGACCCGGGCGATGGTGGAGAGCGGCGCAACACTCCTCTATCCGCCGGGAATGTTCGTCGTCGATAAACATTCCAGCGGCGGCGTCAGCGACATCGTGTCGCTCGTGGCCGTTCCGCTCGTCGCCGCGTGCGGGGTCCACGTCGCCAAGCTGTCGGGCCGCGCGCTCGGCCATACCGGCGGCACCATCGACAAGCTCGAAGCGATCCCGGGTTTCAACGCTACGCCGTCGATGGACGCGTTCGTCCGTCAAGTCGAGCGCGTCGGCTGCGCGATTGCGGCGCAAAGCGATTCGTTCGTCCCGGCCGACAAGCGCCTCTATCACCTGCGCGATCACACCGCTACGGTACCGAGCATCGGCCTCATCGCCGCGTCGATCGTCTCGAAGAAGGTTGCCGCAGGTGCGAACGCCTTCGTCTTCGACGTAAAATGCGGAACGGCGGCGTTCATGCGCGACGTTGAACAGGCCAAGGCGCTGGCGCGCATGCTCGTCGGTGTTTCCGAACGATTCGGCCGCCGAGCGTACGCCATCGTGAGCGACATGAACGAGCCGCTGGGCCGATCGATCGGTACCGGAATCGAAACGATCGAGGCGCGCGAAGTGCTCAGCGGGCGCGAGGGCGACGAGCGCGTGCGCGCAGGCTGCGTCCAGATCGCGGCGGCGATGCTCGAACTGGCGGGCGTCGCCGCGCCGCGCGAGCGCGCGCTGCGCGCCCTCGAAAACGGCAGCGCCTACGAGAAATTCGTCGACATGGTGCAAGCTCAGGGCGCGGGCCGCGCCGCGCTCGAAGCGCTTGCGCCGGACCCGCGGGTCCGGCCGCTGCGCGCACCGGGCGGCGGGATCGTCACCTCGATCGATGCCGTCAGGCTTGGAAATGTTGCGCGCGCGCTCACCGCGCACAGCTCGGTGGGCGGAATCCGGCTGCACGTGCGCGTCGGCGATCGGGTTGAGCCGGGCGTGCCGCTCGCCGACGTCCTCGGCGAAGGCGCGGATCCGGAAGCGATTCTCCCCGCCTTCGCGATCGGCGAAGAGCTGCCGTTACCGCGCCCCCTGGTTTACGCTACGATATGACTTTGTCCGTCAAAGCTAAAGCTTTGCCGTCTAAAGTCGCACGGCTTCGCTCGTGCTGTTCTGAGCCGAGGTTTCTATATCCGCGATCAGATAGAGCGGGCGGCCTTTGGCTTCGTCGTAGATGCGCCCGATATATTCACCGAGGATGCCGAGGCTGATCAATTGCACGCCGCCGAGAAAGAGGACGGCGACGATCGTGGAGGCCCAACCGCGCGTGTAGTACGGCGCGTTGTGGCCGAATAGTTTGAAGACGATCACCATCAACGCGTAGACGAACGCGATGGCGCTCGAGATGAATCCCAGGTAGGACGCGAATCGCAGCGGGACGTCGGAAAACGAGGTGATGCCGTCGATCGCAAAGCGCAGCATTTTTGGTAACGGGTATTTCGTAACCCCGGACAGCCGTTCGTCGCGATCGTACTCGACGCCGGTCTGGTTGTAACCGACCCAACTCACCATGCCTCGCAAGAATCGGTGCCGCTCCGGTGAGCGCTTGAGCGCTTCCACCACCCGCCGGCTCATCAACCGGAAATCGCCCGTGTCAACCGGAATCGAGACCTTGGTCAAACGCTTGATCGTTCGATAAAAAAGACGCGCGGTGAAGAGCTTGAATGGGCTCTCTCCCTTGCGCGTGCGACGCACCGCATACACGACGTCGTACCCTTCGCGCCACTTGGCGACGAATTGCGCGATCAGTTCGGGCGGATCTTGGAGATCGCCGTCCATCAGCACCACGGCATCACCGCGTGCAATATCGATGCCGGCGGACGCGGCGATCTGATGTCCGAAGTTCCGAGAAAGACTGACGACGACGACGTGCGATCTGCGCGTCAGTTCGGCGCGTACCTGAGCAAGCGTGGCATCGGTGCTGCCGTCGTTGACCAGGACGATCTCGTAGCTCGGAGAACCCGGGAGCCGGGCGAGAACGTCGGCAATTCGCTCGACCAGCGGCGCGACATTTCCCTGTTCGTTGTACAGCGGTACGACGATGCTCAGGGTCGGCGCCGCATCCGCGTGAAGTTGCATGGCCGCCCGCCCTTCGACATACCGCTACCATAGGACCTAGATGCGAACTCTGCTGGCCGCGATCGCGGCCGTCGCGATCGTCGGCTGTGCCCGCCAGGCGGATCAACACCGCTCCGAGCCGGTCGCAGCCCCGGCGCAGACACCTGCACCGCCCGTCAAGGCGCCGGCCGCGCCGGTCGCTCGCGTGACCTCCACACCGATCGCGGCAAGCGCGCAGCCCAGCCTTCCGCCGAGCGCTCCGCCGGCGACGCTTGCGCCGGCGGCACTACCGACGATCGTCCCAACCGCGGTGCCGACGCAAACTCCGGCCGCCACCGCGGCGCCGACGGTCGACCTCGTGCCGCAACTTCCGCCCGATGCTGCGCCGCAGATCGTGGCGTTGCATATCGACCGGACGACCTTGCGCGGCGGTGAGACTGTGACCGGCTCGATCATCACCTCGTCGAACGTCGCAAGCGTCGAGGCGCGGATCGGCTACTACAGCATTGCCGTGCCGAAGGTCGGTGAAGGACGCTTCGCGCTGCGCTACGTGGTGCCGAACCTCCCGTTCTTTCTGCATCGCTCGTACACCATGGCGGTGATTGCCCGCAACGTCGCCGGTACCGCCGTCGTGCGCACCGTTCCGATCCGCATTCGATAGCACGCCGGCGCGGCGTTAGGGGTCGGGCGTGCGCGTGCCTCTCGGCAGATTCGGGAACGGTGCGGGATTGTACGGCGTCGGAAAGACCGACGGCTGCGAGAGCAGGTTGTTGGTGTTAGCATCTGCCCATGCGTCCACGACGCTATTGGTCGAATTCGTATCGGTGTCGTAGACGATCAGTTCGCGCGGTTTGAGTGAGAGACCGTTCGGGCCGACTTCTTCGGTTTGCAGCGTTCCGCGCGTGTACAGGTAATGAAGGATCGTTCCCGACGCCATGCGGCGCACCGCGACGAAATGCAACGCGTCGATGCGATCCATCTCGATCGCTTGCGGATTCCACCCCGAAACGTCGGTCGCGATGTACACCTGCGCGTTGATCGGCGTGGTCGGCGGAACCTGGACCTCGAATTTCACGAGCACGAGTTTTCCGGTAAACGTCTCGGGTACGCCGTTCGCCGTGGTCGGTGCGTGCGGCGCGAGTTCGGGGTTCGGATACGGCGTCGATGCCATCACCGCAAACGCTTGTGCCGCTTCGGGCAACGGCAAGACCGGATACGGCTTATTCGAAAGATCGATCTCCACGACCTCACCCGCGGCGTTGAATACGGCGCGTGCATAGTCGCGCGGCTCCGGCGCGTGCTTTGCCGGCTGTTTCGTCTGCTCGTCGAGAATTACGACGTTCGGAGCGAGACGGAATCCATCGCCGGTCGTAAAAAAGACGTAGCCGTCCTGATAGGCGAGCAATTGCCCGGTGATCGTCACCGGTGCGGCGGCGGCTACGAGGATGAACGCGCAAAGTATTGCAGCCAGACGAGATTGCAGGTTCATCACTCGCTGATCTGTACCACGAAGGACGGGCTCCAAACCTGCGCCCCGTAGTGAAAGAAATATCCACGCTGGAGGTCGACGACGAGATGGGGAGCGATGCGCGCTCGTACCTCGCCAAAGAGCTGCCATGGCGGCTGGCCGAGATAATTCGTGGAGATGTACTGCCCGATGGCGTTCGTCGGGGGCTGCGGGTACAGGCCGGGAAAGGCCGGCGGAAAGTCTTGATGATGGGTGAGGGCGATCGTCGTCACGAGATTGGGTGAGGCCGAATACGTCGTGCCGAGCGTCGTGGTTCGCAGCGACGCGGCGCCGTGAAAGGCCTCGAAGGGCGTAAACGGCGTGCCGTCGGGCAGCAGCGGAGCCGACGATACATACCCGCCCTGCAGGTAGAGATCGCTGGTATTTTGCTCGTTGAAGCTCAGATAGCTGTTCACGAAACGCGAGAATTGGCGGCTGAGACTGATCGTCGAGTTTTGCGAGTTGACGTGATGCGGAACGGAGTACCACTGGCGCTGTGAGTTGACCGCGGCATTGAGGTAGTAGAGATCGTAGTGCTTGTTACGATCGCCGATCTCGACATTTGGAAGGGAGAGCGTGAAGCCTACGTCTTGATTCCAGATCGTCCGGTAGAGGACGCCGCCGTAGTCCTGCAACCCGTACGAGTCGTGGTTGGCGCCTATGCCCTCGTATGTCTGCAAATATAACGGCGTCTTGAAGACCTTGTTGTTGTACGACGTCGCGGTGGCCGTGAACTCGGTCGGATGGTTTGGACTGTACGGCTCCGACGGGCCAATCAGGTTGTAGTTCTCCTGAAATCCGAACACCTGAAGCGATGAGCGGTGAAAGGCTTGAGTCATCGTAACGAACGTGGTCTGCGCGGACGCGTTGGGCTCGGCTAAGAAATGTTGGTCGGTGTAGAGTTGGGTGAACGTGTTGATCTCGAACTTCGAGCCCACCCGCTCGCCGGTGACCAGGTTCCAGTACCGGTCATCTTTGGTGAATGGGCTCACCGAGAAGACGGCGTATTCGTGCTGCTGGTTGCCGGCGAAATGCTGCTCGAACCCAAGGTAGTCGCGATTGAACTCGTCATACCGAACGTGCAGCGCGCTGATCGAGTTGGCGTTTCCCGTTGCGTTCCAGGTCGCGTCGAAGCTGGCGCCCGAGAGCGAGTTCTCTTCCAGATCCTGACTGCTGCCGAAGTAGACGTAGTAGGACGGCAACGGTACGTCCTGGCCGAAGAATTTGGCCCTCACGTCCGCGAAGCGAACGTATTGCTTGGCTTGGATCACGGCTGATTTCGCCGAGAGACTGACGTGCGAAGTGCTCAGGTCGGGAAAATAGAAGACGTCGCCCGGCATCTGGCGCCCTTTGAGCGGATGGGTGAAATCGTTGTTTTCGTAGGTCCAGCGATCCGGCTTGCTGATCACCGGTACGAAATAGATGCGGTTGAAGTCGAGAAAGTCGGCGATCGCCGCACCGTCGAGATTCCCGCCGCGACTGCGCAGATGCACGTGGCTTGCAATGAGGAATCGATTGAGCTTCAGGTCCATCGAGAACGCGTCGCCCGTGATCGTCATGCCGTTGCTGGCCGTCACCTTCACGTGACCATCGGCCTCGACCAAGTCCCGGTCGTAGTAGAACTCGATGTGATCGGCGCGAAGCCGGATGACCGTCGCCGGTGTGGCCGCCCGTGCGTTTCCGAGTGCACCGAACACCATTAAGGCGGCAATAAGGATCGGTAGGTGTCGCAAGCCTACCCGTTTTCGTAGCAGCGGCCGACTCTCATCCTTGTGTAACGTATTCGATGGGCTTTCTTTCCTATACTAAGGAGCAAGAGTGCGTTTCCGCTAAGCCGAAACGCGGCTATTGGAATTTATGCGATTTGTTACCATCGTCTTGGATTCGGGCGGTGTCGGGGCGCTGCCGGACTATAACGAATACGGTGATGCGGCGGGTGCCAATACGCTCGGGAACGTCGCTCGCCGGTCCGGTGGACTGGTGCTTCCTTGGTTCGAACGCTACGGACTCGGTCACCTGACGCCGATGGCCGGGGTAAGCGCAGTCGAACGTCCCGCGGCACGCGTTGGCCGGCTGCGCGAGCGCAGCCGCGGCAAAGACACGATCACCGGCCATTGGGAAATGGCGGGAATAATTACCGAGGTCCCCTTTCCGACGTATCCGCACGGCTTTCCGCAAGCGATCGTCGACGGGTTTACCCGGATTGCAGGCAAGCCGCCGCTTGGAAACATCCCGGCGTCCGGGACCGAAATCATTGCCGAACTCGGTCCCGAACATCTCGCCACGGGCCGGCCGATCCTCTATACCTCCGCCGATTCGGTCTTTCAAATCGCTGCCCACGAAGAGGTCGTTCCTTTGCCGGTGCTCTATCGGTGGTGTGAGGAGGCGCGCGAAATGCTGGTTGAGCCGAACAACGTCAACCGGGTCATAGCCCGGCCGTTCCTTGGCCGCCCGGGGGCCTTCGTCCGCACGCCGAACCGGCGCGACTATGCCATTGCGCCGCCCCCGACCGTCTTGGACCGACTGGCCGAAGCCGGGGTCGAGGTTCACGCGGTCGGCAAAATTTGCGATATCTATTGTGGGCACGGAATCGCTTCGTCGGTGCGGGTTACCGACAATCGTGATGCTATGGAGAAGACGTTTGAACTGCTCGAGCGGGTCGATCATGGATTCATCTTCACAAACCTCAATGACTTCGATTCGAAATACGGACACCGGCGCGACGTGCGGGGCTATGCCGACGCGCTGCAAGCGCTGGACGCGCTCCTGCCGCGCCTCGAGGAACTCATGAGACCGGACGATCAGGTCGTCTTTACCGCCGACCACGGCTGCGACCCGACGGCGCCCGGCAGCGATCATACCCGCGAGTACGTGCCCTTCGTCCACCTCGGACCGCATGCGGGCACCGTACTCGGCGAGATGGAAGGGCTCGACCTCGTCGGCCGCACGGTGCTCGAGGCTTTTGGAGTTTAGCGTGCAAGTCGCTGTACGAGTTTCCGAGCGCTCGGTTCCGCTGTCGTGGTGGGCGTACAAACGCGCGATCGACGTCATCGTCGGCTTACTGGTGCTGATCTTGACGGCGCCGATCGTAATCCTCGCTTCGATCGCGATCGCCGTCGTGACCGGCGGCTCGCCGCTGTACGCGCAGGAGCGGGTCGGTCAGTATGGCCGCCGCTTCAAGATGTTCAAGCTGCGGACGATGGTCAAGAACGCGCACGAGCTGCGCGCCCAGTTGATGCATCTCAACGAAGTCGACGGGCCGGTCTTCAAGATCCGGAAAGATCCGCGGCTGCATCCGCTCGGCGGCTTCCTGCGGCGCACCAGTATCGACGAACTTCCGAATCTGCTCAACGTGCTGCTGGGGGATATCTCGCTCGTCGGGCCCCGGCCGGCGCTGCCGTGCGAGGTTGAGGCATACGATTCGTTCGCCCAGCGCCGATTGACCGTGCCGCAGGGCGTTACGTGCCTGTGGCAGATCAACGGCCGCAGTGACGTTTCATTCGAGCACTGGATGGAGCTGGACAATCGCTACGTCGACCGGTGGACGCCCCTGGGAGATCTCGCGATCATCGCCAAGACCGTACCGGCGGTGTTGCGAAAGGACGGCGCGCATTAAGCCGCAGCTTCGTGTGGTGCCGTCGCCGGCGGTCTCGCATCGCTCGATCGCGGCGTCGACGCTCTTTGTCATGGCGGCGACATTCGCCTCGACGCTTCTCGGATTTTCCCGAGAGGTCGTCAGTGCGCGGTTCTACGGGACGCAGTGGCAGATGGACACGTTCCTGGCCGCTGCGACGATCCCGACGATTTTGTTCGGCGTGTTCAACGGAGCGTTGGTGAGCGCGCTCGTTCCGACGTTTTCGGATTATATTTCGACCGGTCGCGAAGACGAGGCCTGGACGCTCGGCAGTACGATCATCAACGTCCTGGCGATCATTCTTACCGCGTGCGCGATCGTCGGTTGGTTGGCCGCGCCGTTGTACGTCCCGCTGATCGCACGAGGATTCCACGGGCAGCAGCTGGCCGCCACCATCGACATGACCCGCGCCTTGATGCCCAGCATCATCGCGGTCAGCTTGAGCGGCGTCTTTTCTTCGATGCTGAACGCGTACCACAAGTTCCGGTCGGCTTCGATGACCGGCATTGCCATCAACGTCGTCACCATCGGTAGCGTGATTGCGTTCAACCACAAGCTTGGGATCTATGCCCTCGTCTGGGGCACGTTTTGGGGGCTGATCGCGCAGTTGCTGGTGCAAGTTCCGGCTTTCATCGCGATCGGGCGCTACCGTCTGACGATCGATCTCCGGCACCCGGGCTTGCGCAAGATGTGGTCGCTGCTCGGTCCGATCATCGTGGGCAGCGTCGCCGGCCAGCTTGCGCTTTTTTTCGACCGTTTCTTCGCCTCGACGCTGCCGACCGGATACATCTCCGGGATGAACTACGTGACGAAGCTGGTGAATTTTCCGCAGCAGATTTTTGCCGCCGCAATCGCCACCGTGATTTTTCCGCTGCTGGCGGCACATTTTGCCCGAAATAACCGTCGCGGGGTGGCCGAGAGCGCCGTCACCGGACTACGCCTGGTGCTGTTCATCGCGATTCCCTCGGTTTGCGCCCTGATCGCGCTGGCGTATCCCATGGTTCAGACGCTCTTTCAGCGTGGGACGTTCGGTCCCGCGGCGACCGATCTCACCGCGAGCCTGATGCCCTTTGCCGCGGTCGGGCTGGTTGCGCTCTCCGCCAACGTCGTCTTGACGCGCTGCTGTTTCGCGTGTCAAGAGGTGGCGATTCCGGTTGCGATCTCCATGATCAGCGTCCTTGCCAACATCGTGCTCTCGCTGTTGTGGCTGCCGACGCTCGGCGGCCGCGGCCTGCTCTTGGCCAACTCGGTGAGTCAAACTCTGCAAGCCGTCTTGCTCTTGGCGCTCGTCGCGCGACTGGTCCAAAGCTTCGACTGGTGGGCGCTGGCGCGTTCGGCGCTACGCGTCACGATCGCATCGGTGGCGATGTACGCTGCGCTGCACTGGATTCAAACGCTTGGCGTGCATCCGCAAAGCTCGTTCATGACCCGCGCGTCATTTCTCTTCGGACAGATCGCGGTCGGCGGTGCGGTTTTCATCGCGATGGCGCGAATTCTTCGGCTGGAGGAGCTCGATCTTGCCTGGAGCGCGATCATGACGAAATTCGAGCGCAACCTGCAGAGCGCGCCGGAGAACCGCGACGTTCCGATCGCCTAAGGAGCTTCCTTAACCTCTGAACGTCTTTACGTGCGCAAGACCGGCGCCGTGGAAGGCGGTTTCGACGCCGCTCGCGTTCCCGTCGACCGGATAGGCCACCACCGTGCGCCCGTTTTCGATGGCGTCGTTGTAATTATCGGCTTCGTCATCGGGAATCGGCAGCGTTCCGACGTGGTGAACGACGTGCGGATGCCCGAGATAGCCCAGCGACGTCGTATGCGTTTCAAGATCGGGAACGCGCGTGCCGCCACCGTCCAGAATGAGAGCGTCATCGTCGACATGGGCAAACTGCAGGAACGAATCATCGTGCTCGTCGGACGGTTCGGCGCTCGTGATCACGACGAACTTCGATCGATCGACTCCCGCGATTCCTCCGAGCAGCTTTTCGAGTTCGCCAACGTCCTGAGTCGGGGCAATACCGGTCACGAAAGCAGGCACGAAATACTCCTTAACGTTGTGACGAGTTACGATTTGAAAGCGCGTACTGCGGCACCGAGGCGTCCGATGCCTTCTCGGATTTTCTCCTCGGAGGCGTTCGAGAAATTCAAGCGCATGCCGTCGTGCACGTCGCGATCGGGATAGAAGCTCACCCCAGGAACGAACACGACCTTCTGCTGTGACGAAATCTTGAGCAGCTCGGTCGTATCCATCCCGTCGACGCTCGCCCATAAGAACATCCCGCCGCTCGGGCGGTTGAAGTGCGTTCCCGGCGGCATGTGCTCGCGTAGAGCCTCGACCATCACGTCGCGGCGCCGGCGATAGGTCCGCACGATCTCTGCCACGTGTTCTTCGAACGCCTGCGCCTTGGAAACGTAACGGTGGAAGACGTATTGCGCCAGCGATCCGGTCTGCAGGTCGGTTCCCTGTTTGGCCAGCGCGACCTTATCGCGCACGTCGTGATCGGGGATCGCCAGCCACGCCACCCGCATCCCCGGCGCCATGATCTTGCTGCCGGTCCCGGAGTAGATCACGCAACCCGTCGATGTAAACGACGACAGCGAGGGAAGATCGGCGCCCTCGAAACGCAGCTCGCGGTACGGATCGTCCTCGACGATCGGAAGATCGAAGCGCTCGCAGATGCGAACAACGGCCTCGCGGCGGTCACCCGCGAGCGTGCGGCCTGTCGGATTCTGAAAGTTCGGGACGATGTACAGAAATTTCGGGAAGGGATCGGCGCGCTCGAGAACCCGTTCGAGCGAATGCGGTACGATGCCGTCTTCATCGGTCTCCACCGCAAGATAACGCGCTTGATACGCGTCGAACGCCTGGATCGCGCCGAGGTAGGTGGGGTGCTCGAGCAGCACGTGATCGCCGGGATCGAGAAAGATCTTGCCGATCAAATCGAGCCCTTGCTGCGACCCATTGACGATCAGGATTTCGGCCGGATCGAAGAGCTTGCGCAAGCGATCCGAGAGGCGGTCGGCAACCCAGGTTCGCATCTCCGGAATGCCCTCGGTGACGCCGTACTGAAGCGCTGCCGCGCCGTAGGATTCCATCACCTCTGCCGTGCACTCGGCGATCTCGCGCGTCGGGAATAATTCGGGGGCCGGGAGGCCCCCACCGAATGAAATGATGTCGGGTTGTTGGGTGACCTTCAACATCTCACGGATCGTGGACGCGCGGAGCCGGGAGGTGCGCTGCGCGAACTTCGCGGCGCGTGAGATGTGGGTTGTCATAGCCCGCCTATATTACCCAAGGGGCATAGGGGGTCCGCCTATGACCGGGCGCGGCGGCGTGCCGGACGGCCCGACGGTGTGCCAGTCGGGAACGAACGTCAGCAGCACTGCCCCAAGCCCGACGAGAATGATCAGCAGCGTCACCATGATCCCGAGAACGGGCACGAGTTCGGCCGCCGTGAGCAGCACGAGGCCGATGATCAACGCCAGCAGCGGGGCCGGCGTCGACTTGGGCTGCAGCAGTTCGTAGAACCGGCGCCCGACGAGCAGTGCAAGAGCCGCCTTTCCGATGAACACGGCGGCAGCCAGCAGGACGAACTCCACCGGAATCAGCGGAATCAGAATGATGCTGAAGAGCAGCAATAACGAGACCGGAAAGACCGCGACCAAGCCGCAGAGTCCGCCGAGCGTCGCCATCGCCGGATGCTGTTCGAGCCGATCCAGCGCCATCCGCGAGCGCAGCGGAAAGATCAGGAACATCACCAGCGCGACGACGTCCCACGCGATCCGCCACCACATACGATGATCGGGCTGATAACTACCGTAGCTTTCGGCGCTCGGTGCCCACGGCACGATCGTTTGCGTCACCGCATTGCTGATGACGTGCGTTTGACCGGTTACGTTGCCGCCGTGGACATCGATATCGCCGCCGACGACGTTGACGTCGCCGTCGACGGTGCCTTCGATCGTCGCGTTGCCGAAAAGCACGTTCAACGTGCCCTCAACGGTCTGTCCCGGCTCGACGACGACCGAGCCGACATACGTTCCGCCGTGATCCACGCTTTTCGCGTCCGCCAGCGCGGCCTGCGAGGTCGAGAGAAGCGCAGCTGTAAAGACGAGCGCTCCGAGCAGCCAGGCGGCAGTGGAAAATTTCATACGACCTCCGGTCCGGATGGGTGTGCGGCCAGACGGAAACGCGCGGCCCGGTACGCGAAGACGGCAACGACCGCGAGCGCGGCGTCCAGCATGAGCACGCCGAATACACCGCCGACGACGAGCGGCGTCGCCGGGCTGACGCTTTGGGCGGTCGCCGTCACCGCCGCCAACCCCTGGGAGCCGCTTTCCGCAAACTGACGTCCCAGCGTCCCAAGATGCGCAAGACGATCGCCGAGTACCACGTAGATGCCGCTGAGCGCGAGCCACGCTGCAATCAGATAGAAACTCAATACCGCCCACAGCGAGAGCCGCCGGGTTGCGTGTATCGGCACGGAAGCGGCCTCGGCCATGACAGCGAACGTAAAATTCGGTGCAAGCTCCACCGGTTTCGTCGTTGCAAGCAGTGCGTCGACGACGCGCAGCTCGGCCAGCAATGATGCGCAGTGCGAGCAGGCGCGCAGATGCGTGCCGACGCGCGCCATCTCACGCGGCGTCAGGGTTCCTTCGACGTAACGGTCGAGCAGCAGTTCACACGAGGAGCAGCGCACGCAATCCTCCCTTCTCGTGTGTGGACGACCGCGAGCGCGCGTCGCGCTCGACCATCTTGCGCGCCAGCGCGATCTTGCCGCGGTGAATCAGCGTCTTGACGTTTCCGAGCGAAAGACCGAGCGTGCTGGCGATGGTGTGGTACTCCATGTTGTCGAAATAGCGCAGCGCGAGCACGGTCCGCGTGCGCTCGGGCAACTCGGCGAGCGCCGCGCGCAATTCACGCTCGGCCTCGGCGCGCAGGATGCCGCCGGCTGGATCCGATTCTTCGGATATGTCGGGAAGGGCGTTCTCGAGCGTCTGCTCTTCGGGCAGCTCTTGCGTGGCGGGACGGCGCAGTGATTTTCCCAAATGCGTCCGCACCACGTTGCGCGCGATCTGGTAGATCCAGGTCGAGAATCGACCCAGTTGCGGATTGAAGGTGCCCAGATGCGCGTATGCTCGCAAGAACGTCTCCTGCGAGAGGTCCGACACATCCGGCGCGCTGCGGACGCTCGCCCCGATGAAGTTCGCGATTCCGCGCTTGTACCGGTCGACCAGCACGGCGAACAGATCGCGTTCACCGTCGCGGATGCGCCGGACCAGAGCTTCGTCGCTCTGCGCCTCGATGGCCATCCCTCTCTTTTCTTCCAGTGGCTCTGGCGAGTGTTACTTCCGGCCTACGTCTTTGTTACAGCAGGCCCCGCTCCCGCAGGGTGGGGTTTGCCCGGTCTTTCGCGCTGAGGAGAGGCTCCGAGCCGGCCAGAGGCCACTCGATCGCCAGATCCGGGTCGTTCCAGGCGATCCCGATCTCGTGGGCCGGGTCGTACTCGGCCGTCTGCTTGTAGAGGAGCAGCGTGTCGTCTTCGAGCGCCAGAAATCCGTGGAGGCAGCCGGCCGGTATGTAGATTTGAGCGTGTCCGGCCGCCTCGAGGGTCACGGCGGTCCATCGCCCGTAGCTAGGGCTCCCCGCTCGCACGTCGGCGATGACGTCGAACGCCTTTCCACGCAGGACCTGAACCAGTTTTGCCATGCGCATGTCGCCGTGGAGCCCGCGCAGTACGCGCGCCCGTGAAACGGAGACGTTGTCCTGTACGAAGGGTCCCGGCACGCCGATCCGTGCGTAGACCGACGACCGGAATATCTCCTTGAAATAGCCTCGATCGTCGCGAAAGGCGTCGGGCACGACTTTCTTGGCTCCGTCGATCGGCAAGGGTTGCACGTCCATGGAGATAACATCGGCGAGCGATGCGTGTTCTCCTCATCGGCGGGTCAGGTCAGCTCGGCACGGAGATCCGCGCGCGTTGGCGAGACGATACGATCTTCGCGCCGTCGCATGCGGCGTTGGACGTTCTGGATGGGGCCGCCGTTGGGCGCGCGCTCGCGGCTCATCGCGCCGATCTGCTGGTGAACTGCGCCGCATTTCACAATGTGGATGCCTGCGAGTCGCAGCCGGCCGCGGCATTTGCGGCCAATGCGAGCGCCGTCGACGCGATGGCGGGCACGTGCCGGCAGCACGACGCTGCGTTCGTTACGATCAGCACGGACTACGTCTTTGACGGCGCGAAGAATGCTCCGTATACGGAAGAAGACGTGCCGCGTCCGCTCTCGGTCTACGGCGTCTCGAAATTGGCCGGCGAGCTCCTGGTGCTGCGGGGCGAAACGAAGGCGTTCGTCATTCGGACGTGCGGCGTGTACGGCGCGGCCGCGTCGAGGAGCAAGGGTACGTTCATCGATCGCGTCATCAAACAGGCGCAAGCGGGCGAAACGATTCGGGCGGTGAGCGACGTCATCGCTTCTCCGACCTTTGCCGGTCATCTGGCGCAGGCGATCCGGTCGCTGGTTGCGAGCGGGAAGTACGGACTCTATCACGCGTGTAATGCCGGCGCGATCACCTGGTACGACTATGCAAAGAAAGCGCTGGAGTTGGCGGAGGTCGACGGGGCCGTCGAACCGATCAGCGCTTCGGAGTGGAAGGTGGCGGCGCGCCGGCCCAGCTACTCCGCGCTCGCAAATTCCAAGCTCGAAACGCTCGGCATCGTCATGCCGGGTTGGAAAGAGGGCATCGCCGCCTACCTCAAGTCGAGGCAGGCGAGCGGGATGACCTCGTAATCGTTGCCTTCGCGCGCAACTGCCGCGAGCGAGAGGTCGTGGAGTCCCGCGCTCAGCGTGCTCGTCCGGATGCGTAGCGCGAAGCCGCACGCACGTGCCGAAGGCGCGCCGAATCCGGCCGCGACCTCGGCGCGAGGCATCCCGTTGACAGCCAACACGTAGCGATCGCCGTCGACGACGCCGAACACGTCGCCGGCGGCGCAGCGCCGGTCCATGTCGATCGCCCAGCCGC
The DNA here is from genome assembly GCA_035502855.1 of Candidatus Baltobacteraceae bacterium. Classification (NCBI taxonomy): domain Bacteria; kingdom Bacillati; phylum Vulcanimicrobiota; class Vulcanimicrobiia; order Vulcanimicrobiales; family Vulcanimicrobiaceae; species Vulcanimicrobiaceae bacterium. Next base: position 123,687 of record DATJTX010000018.1, on the reverse strand, counting down.
TCGCGATGACGATATCACCGATTCTCGCGCGTAGCGTCTTCCCGTCGAGATCCCGCCGGCCGGAAGTGGTTTCCAGTCGCTCGATTCCGAACTGCATTCGCCCTACGACCGGCGACGTACCCGAGAAGAGGCGTCGCGATTCCACGATGACGAGGGTGCGCTCGTCATCGAGTTCATAGTAGCCGCAGCGCTTTTCATCGATCGCCATGATGCGCAGCGTGTGGGTTCCCAACGCAAGACCATCGAGCGGCACGATCTGCTTGAATCCAGCCGCAGCGCAGGACGGATCGTTCATGGCTCGAGCGACGTCGTTCCGCTCCTGACCGTAGGACAAATCAACGGCTCGCTCCGGACGGCCCAGCGTGAAGCAAAGGCGATCGGCCGCTCGGAGCGGTTCGGGATTGAGCGCCCATCCGCGCACAACCATGCTGCAGCCGGACGGGACTTCCCGCGCTTCTCCGACGGGAATTGTTCGCATCGACGAGTCTACGAAAAACAACTCGTCGACTTGCCCGAGAGCTTTCCCGAGAAGCCCGCCGGTATCCGTAACGTCTATTCTCGACCTAGCCATTCCGCTTAGCCAACTGCGCTTCTAAGTCGACGATCCGCTCGCCGCGAGCCTGAATGACCGGAGAGAGTTGGTCGATGATCTGCCGCTGGAGTTCTCTGCGCGAAGGCGCTAGAACGGCTTCCGCGAACCCGCGCGCGGCGTTGAACGCTTCGGAAAGGCTATAGAGCTTGGTCAGGTCTCGATTCAACAATGCGCGATAAAACGGTGCCGTGAAGGGCAGTTTGAACGACGAAACGGCACTGTCGTGGTGACGCAGATCCGCCGCAATAACGTCGCTAGTGATGCGTTTGATATCTTCCGCCGTTCCCTCCCAATCGAGGTGCAGCCGTTCCAGCATATATCGAGCTTGTTCGACGGGATCGTTCATCCATACGCTGTAGTCGACGATAGCATCGAGCCTTCCGCGCAGGTTCAACACCACATCGGCATTATGCTCGAGCCACAGAATCTCGGCGTCGATAGGATCGATCCCGTCGCGCGAAAAAAGCGACTTCGCCACGTCGCTCGGGTTGCGCGTTGCCAGCACAAAACGCGGATCGAGCCCGAGCTCTTCGATCAATTCGAGCCAAAGCGGCAGGAGGCGCGCAGTGCGCGGGTCCTTGAAGCCCCAGAGGCCGTCGTGTTTCTCCAGCTCGCGCTGCACGATGCCGGAAAGCTCCGCCTTCAGGGTCTGAACGCGCGCGGTCCGCCACCGGTTTTTTGCTAACGGGATGACGAGACTGCTGGTCATCCAAGTCGTTCCCATCGCTTCAAAGATCTCGTCGTGAAGCCGAAAGATCGTCGTGGATTCAAAATAGCCTCTGGCATTGTGCTCGGTCGGGTCCATGAGATCATCGCTCAGGGGGACGCCAAAAGCGTTGAGCAGATTCATCGTTACGGACGTCCCGGAGCGATGCATTCCGAGCACGACGATAATGCGTTTAGCGCATTCGCCTTGAGTCACAGCCGTATCGCGAAGTTTTCGTGGGCCAGTGTCAGGTTTGGACTGTAACACGGATCGGGTGTCACGTCCGTTTTCCAGCGATCGATCATCGTATTGACCTCGCGTTCGAATCGCGCTTGCTTTTCAGGGGTCGTTTCGAGGCCTCGGCTCTTCGACTCGTAGTGGTAGAGTCTGACGTGCGGTAAAAACACATTTTGGTATCCCGCCTGACGCACCTTGAGGCAGAAATCGACATCATTGAATGCAAAGGCCAGCTTCTCGTCGAAGCCGCCCACGCTCTCGAAAACGTCGCGGCGAACCATCATACATGCACCGGTAACGGCTGAATAGTTGTTGACGGTCTTCAATGCAGAGAAATAGCCAGGAGCATCTCCCGGATAGTACTTGTGACTATGCCCGGCGACGCCGCCGAGCCCTATGACGACGCCTGCGTGCTGGACGGATCCGTCGGGATACAAGAGTAACGCACCGACAGCGCCGATAGTCGAGCGTTGCGCGTGCTCCACCATAGCTTCCATCCAGTCGGGAGTGATGATTTCGGTGTCGTTGTTCAGAAAGAGCAGATACGGACCGTTCGATCGCGCGACCGCGTAGTTGTTGATCTGCGAGAAATTGAAGGGCACGTCATACGGTACGATTCGAATTCGCTTTTCCTTTCGCGCCCACCGTTCAAAGACGGCAAGAGATCCCGGATCGGTGCTCCCGTTGTCCAAAAGCAAGACCTCGAAGTCCCGGTTGGTCGTCTTTTCAAACAGCGTCGTGAGGCACCGATCGACGTCCTCTCCATGATCCCGCGTCGGGATGATAACGTTCACGAGACCCGGTGACTTAATCTCATAGCGGACGACATAGATGCCGCGGTCTGGCAAAGATCTGGCCACACCTGGCTCGTTACGGCGAACCAGCGCTTCGTTCAGCGCGCGCTCGGCCGCGATCGTTGAGTATGGCTTGGAAGATTCACCGCTAGCCATTGAGGCTGGATGTACGCGCCAGTGGTACAGAATCTTGGGTATGTGGTGGATGCGAGTCGTGCGTTCGGTCAAGCGCAGGACGAGATCGTAATCTTGGCTTCCTTCAAACCCGGGCCGAAGACGTCCGACGGCTTCGACGAGGGAGCGACGATACACGCCAAAGTGGCACGTATACATACGTGAGAGGAAGGAGTCGGGGCACCAATCCGGCTTGAAGTATGGGTCGGTGCGACGATCATCATCGTGGATCTTATCCTCGTCCGAGTAGATCATATCGGCATCGGGGTGGCGATCGACGATGTTAGCCACCTCGTAAAGCGCCTCGCGCGCCAGCACGTCGTCGTGATCGAGGAAGCCAACGAACTCGCCGGTGGCTAGTTCGAGGGCCGAGTTCGATGCGTGCGAAATGTGCCCATTTACCGCGCGGTACACGATCCTGATGCGCGGGTCAAGCGCGGCGTATTCCGCCAGGACCTCACGATGCCGGCGGCTCGAGGAGTTGTCGTCGGCGATGCAGAGTTCCCAATGCGGATAAATCTGTTGACGAACCGAGTCGATCGCCGCCCGCAAATACTTCTCGGGTGTGTTGTACACGGGCATGATGATACTGATGAGCGGAGTCTGGGTAAACCGGCCTATTTCCGCCCGCATTGCTTCAAAATCGCTCTCGCGCGGATTGTGAATGGCCATCCAGCGAGTGTAGGGGTCGTCGTCGGGCACGGCGCGTGGTGCGCCGGTTTCTTCCTCCTCGGTCAAGGACGGCATGAATCTTGTCGAGCCTTCGGTGAACAACTCCAAGAGGCCGCACCATGCTGAACGCATCCGTGCGAATTTGCTCCGCTCGACGACGCGATATTCATGAACCACGGCGCGAAGAGCTTTCTTCGCGACCCGAAGTTGCCGCAATTGTTCGGCGAGTATGGGCGAGTCTTTGAGGTATCGCGGCTCTTCCAAAATTGCTAAGGTCCTTCTACGCATCCCCTTCGAAACGTGATGCGCAGGCAGCGAAAGGTGCCGGTAGGAATCGAAGCAAAAAGTTAGCTGCAGTGGACAGTCACTCCCTCCTTTCCAGCCGTTCTGCTACGGTTCTCGATCTCGTGGGGTCCGGAAAACGAGTCCTGAACCTCGAGTGCGGAAGCGGGCGGCTCGCCGAGTTCATGAGAGCAAACGGCTGCAGCGTCACTGGGATCGAGCGAAGCCCCCGTTTAGCGGACGAGGTTCGAGCCTACTGCGAAGACGTTATCGTTGCAGATCTCGATAGCCGTTCGCTCGCCGATGTGCTTCCCGAGCGTCTATTCGATGTAGTCGTTTTCGGCGACATCCTCGACCGCGTACGCAACCCCGGGCGTCTCTTAGATGAGGCGCGAGCGCTCTTGGCGCCGGAAGGCCTCGTCGTGCTGTCGATTCCCGATCCCGCGCAAGACCTTCGTGTCGCAGCGCTCGAAACCGAAGAGAAGGAGGCCCAGGCGCTCCTGCGGATGCGGGAAGATACTTTGTTGGCGTTGATCGAGCAACGGGCCACATTGGAGTTTGATACGCGCGAACGAGTCGCGCAGGTGGATCGCGATCTGGCGGCGTCGGCCGATCGGGAAGCGGAACTGATCCGCACCGGTAAGGAGAACGCCGAGCGTATCGCCCAGTTGGAGTTGGAGGCGGCTGGGGCGCTCGAACGGCAGCACAGCTTATCCGCCGAACTAGCGGTCCAGCGCTCCGCCGTGGAATCCGCTGTTGCGCGTTTCGATGCGCTCGAACAAAACTATCGCGAGCTTCTCGGAGATTTTGAGAAGCACGTTGCCGAGGAACTCGAAGAGATTCGACGGGGCGGCCATGAGATCCACGAAATGACCCGAGCGATCCAGCGCAGTCCGTTCTGGTCGCTGAAGTTGGGGCTGCGCCGGCTCTACCGTTTTGGGCGCGACTAGCCGATCCACATTAGGGCAGAGCTATGGCACCGTCATCGGTAACGGTTGTCAGGTTGCCGTTGTAATACGGGTCTCGATAGCTCGACGTTTGCCATCGCTCGCGAAATAGCGCCCGCCCGCTGGATTTGTGCGCCGAAGACGCGGATGAACGTTCGCCGCTGCCTCTCGTCTTGGATTCGTGATGAAGCAAGGCGGCATGAGGCACGTAGACGTTCCGATAGCCAAGGCCTAATATCCGCAAACAGAAGTCGGTGTCGTTGAACTCGATCGGGAGCCGTTCGTCGAATCCGTCTACCGCTTCGAACACGTCGCGGCGTACCATCATGCAGGCGGCAGTCACTGCCGAGTAGTTGCGTACCGTAAGGATCTCGCCGCCGGGCCCCTGATCGTCACGAGACGCACGCCGGTACACGTGGCCCGCCAACTCGCCTAGTCCGACGACGACGCCGGCGTGTTGAAGCGATCCATCTTCGTACAGCAGGCGCGCTCCGACCACACCGATTGCCGGGCGCTGCGCCTGTTCGACCATGGCTTCGATCCAGTCGTTAGTGATTATCTCGGTATCGTTATTGAGCAAAAGAAGGTACGGACCATCGCACGACCGCGCTCCGAAGTTTACAAGCCGCGAAAAATTAAACGGCTGGTCGAGCTTGACGACGCGGAATCGCCGCGGCTCTCGATCGTGCCAGTCACGCAACAGGTGCTCCGTCGCAGGCTCGATGCTCCCGTTATCGATGACATTGACCCGAAAATCGCGATAGGTCGAGCGGTCGAAAATGCTCGTCAAGCAGCGGCCGAGAAAATCGGGGAGATCGCGAGTGGGAAGGATGATCTCAACCTGCGCCGGTTTCGTGATCGCATACCGAACGATCGTTGAATCAACCTCCGGAAAGGGATGCTCGAGCCGCCCTTCTTCCCCGCGTCTTTCAAGTGCGGATCGTATCGCTTTCGCCGCGTCCTGCTTGTCGATCGCCCCTGCTTGCTCCGCTTTCTCGTGGTAGAATATGCGCCCGCGGTGTTCGATGGCCTTGCTGCGTTCCGTTGCCCGAAGCGCTAAATCGTAATGCGCGGCGGTGCCGAACCCGCTGCGGAACCCGCCGGCCGCAACGACCAGTTCACGGCGATAAAAGACCAAACGGCCGGTATACATTTGGCAGAGAAACGTTTCGGGCGACCAATCGGGCAAGAAGAGCGGCTTCGAGCGCCGTCCGTTTGCCGAGGCCGTATCCCGGTCGCCGTAGATCACGTCGGCCTCAGGCCTCTCGTAAGAGGTGACCGCGACCTCGAAAGAGGCATCCGGCGCCAGGACCTCGTCAGGATCGCAAAACGCAACAAAGTGTTCGGTGCAAGCTTCCAGCGCCGCATTGAAGCGCACCGCTGCATCGCTGCCGTGAGAGCATTCGCTCGTGCGCAACAGGCGAACCCATGGATACGCTTGCCGCAGGACGCCGTCGATTGCATCGCTTGCATCCGCCGAGGCGTCGTCGACGACGACGCAAATCGACGGCGGGCTTTGAAACGTGTGGGCAACCTCGCGCAATCTGCACAGGTCCGATTCGCGCGGCTCGTGGTGGATCAACCAGCGCGCGTACGGGTCCTGCACGTCCATGGCTTCGGCGTAGTCGACCGGCGGCAGCGGCGGAACCGGATCGCCTCGGACGCCGAAATGGGCCCTGAGCGCGAACCATCGTTCGCGGATCTTCCAGAATCTGCTTCGTTCGATAAAACCGATGCGCCGCCGCAGCTTTTCTACCAGGCTTTTCAGAGCCGCGATCTGAGCTTCTTCCGGCGATCCGTGCGGCATTATCCCGCGATCGCCTGAGCCTGCATCGCCTGATGGTACGCTTCGGCAACGTGATCGCAGAGGCCGTATAATCGGATCGATCCTTCGTCGATCCACAGCGCACTATCGCAAAAATCGAGCAGCGTTGCCGTTGAGTGGGTCACGAGGACGATGGTCTTACCTTGCTTCTTGAACTCCCGGATCCGCGCGTAACACTTCGCGCCGAAGGCCTCGTCGCCGACCGCCAGAACTTCGTCCAATAGAAGTATGTCGGGATTAACGCTTACCGCGACAGCGAAGGCAAGGCGCATATACATCCCGGATGAATACACCTTGACCGGCGCATCGATGAAATCGCGCAGCTCGGCAAACTCCACGATTTCTTCGAATTTGCTTTCGATTTCCCGGGGCGTGAGGCCAAGAACGAGGCCGTACAGCTTGACGTTTTCCCTCCCGGTCATTTCGGGGTGAAAACCGATGCCGAGGCTCAGCAGCGGCGCGATCTCTCCGCGAACGCGAATCGAGCCCTGATTGGGGGTGTAGATACCGGCCAGCAGCCGCAGGAGCGTCGATTTCCCCGATCCGTTTTTCCCGATGATCCCCAGCGTCGTTCCGGTCTGCACGCGGAAGCTCACGTCATTGATCGCTTCGACGAAGAGCGTCTTGCGTTTGGCGAGGTCGAGCACTTTGAGGCCGACGATGGCTTGCTTGAGCGACGCTTGCTTGGGGATCGTGAGAACCCGGAAACGCTTCGAGACGTTCTCGACGACGATCGCATCCATATAACTATACGTACTCCGGAATCGAGTCCTGATAGTACGTAAACACGAGGCGGCCGATGTAGAACGCTGCCACCGACCAAGCGAGAGCGTACACCAGGTTGCTCCAATCAGGAGCTCGGTTGAAGTAGAAGATATCCTGATACCCCGAGATCAGCGATGTCAGCGGGTTCGCGAGAATCGGCGTCTTATAACTTCCCGGCACCATCGAGAGCGGATAGACGATCGGCGTTAGGTACATCAGCAGCATCGTCAGCACACCGACGAGTTGCTGCAGGTCGCGGAAGAAGACGTTCAAAGTGGCCAGCGACATCAGGATGCCGAGCGTGAGGATAACTTGGATCGCCAATAAAATCGGCAGCGCCAAAAGCGGCCAGCCAACGGGAACATGGTTCAAGAGGGCGACCGCGAGCAAGATCGGTAGAGAAAACAAGAAATTCACGAGATTGGAAAGGACGGGTACCGCTATGAGAATTGCCGGGGCAAAGACCGTTTTGCCGACGTACATTCCGCCATCGGTTATCGAGCTCGTTCCGGCAAATATCGCGGTGGAAAACCATTGGAACGGCATTAAGCCTGCCAGAAGGTAGACAGGAAAATGCGGCATGCCCACGCGGAGGATCAGCGAAAAGACCATCGTGTAGACGATCATGAACAACAGCGGGTTCAGGAGCGTCCAGAAGAATCCGAACACCGATCCGCGATATCTAGCGACTAAGTCGCGGACTACCAACTCGTAGATGAGCCATCTAAATCGATAGAGCGTTCGGAGCAAGGACCAATCCTTTTTGCATTAGAGAAAAGCCAAACGGGGGCAATGGACCGACGAGCTGCCTGCTTCGCGAGCAACGGCCAGAGCATCGCCGTGGTCGTTCACTTCACCTTCCGTGCCGTAAGGACCGTTGCACAAGCAAGCTCTAGCTGCTTCTCCATCGAGAGGTCGGCGGCGAACGCTTGAGTGAGTAACGAGGGTGGAGGGGCCAGAAACTCGGAAACGCGCATGGAAAGAAATTCTTCCCGCGTCTTCTCGCTGAGGCCCTGCGCCCAGCTGTTAAGAATCCAGTTGATCGCCCACACAGGGTGAGTGCTCGGGTAAACCGTGACGTCTGTGACATCGAGCGCGCTCTCGAAGAGACTTCGGATGCCCTGAGACGTCGCATTGAAGTAGTGGTGCGGGTAGCCATGCAGGGGCTGCAGGAAGGGAACGCAACAGAAAAGCTCTCCCCCCCTCTTGAGGACACGCGCGATTTCCGCCGCACACTTAAATGGATCGTGCACGTGTTCTAGGACGGCGACTGAAATTACCGCATCGAAGACGTTATCCCGAAAGGGGAGATACTCGCCGAGTCCGAGGACGTCGGTCGTATCATAATCGACTATCTCGAAATTAACGACGTTTGAATAATAGATATTCCTCCTTCCGGCGCCGCAATCGAGAAGTAGGCCATCTTCGTACTTATCGATCATCGCGCCGACAGCCGCATCGTAACCATGAGATGAAATGTTATCGGTATCGACAATCTGGGTCTCTTGCCGAAGCGCCTCCGTAATATAGCTGACCTTCCCGTCATCGGTCCAGTGATGTTCCATGTCTGAGCGAAGAAATTGCCGCAGCCTTTCCATCTTTGGGCCTCTAACCGCCGACAACTCGGGCGCTTTGCGCGCTAAACGCCGCCCTTCATCCTTCCCAAACCGATTGAAATGCGCGCGGCCCGACGGAAAGTCGCCCCTACTGACGGCGGATCGCACATCTGGATTAGCGCTCAAGTAGCGGGCTTCATCGAAATTCGCGTCCGTTGCTTCTTCGTCCGCATCCAGCACGATGCGTTTCATCTCAACCGATCTTCTCCATTCGGTCATTCTTTTCGAGTCAACGCAGGACGATTCCGGCAGCTTTCGGGGCGTCCGGCAAGCCGAGGTGCCATCTGGCGACAGAATTGGCGAGGTGTCCTTCGGTGGGATAAAAGGAGCCTGACTGCTGGGCCGCAAGCGCGCGATCCCGCGAGAGCGAGCCCCATAGTTTTTCCGGGCGCGCGGTCGGCTGCGATATCCACGTAGCCATCGCGGGTCCGGTGCATGGCGGCCGCGGCCGTTTAGCGACGCGCTTGTGAAGAAGTCGCTTTTCCCCACGCGATTACGACTGATCTCATCAGCACGATTGCTCCGGAAGGGTCGCGGGTTGGCGCGTCTTCGTGGAGTCGAGAACGACGAAAATGGCCATGACGCAGAGAACTGCGGTGTGCCCGGCGACTACATCCTGGACGATCTGTTGGGATGAGCCATGCCGTAAGGCGACCGCCGTGACTTCGCAGGCCGCAACGGCCAGCAGGTACGGAACGAAGCCAAAACGGTGACGCGCGATTGCGTAGGTGGACAGAAGGCTCGCTACAGAGAGCGCGCCGGCGGCGAGCACGTACGGCAAGATGAGCGGTGCGCCCGGCACGAAATTCGCTCCGGCTAACAGGCGTATCACGATTTTCGGCGCAATGGCGCAGACCACTGCCAGCGCTCCGACGACCGATGCGGCGGTACCCAGTGCCGCTGCGAGCATGTGCGCGCTCGACCTGCCATGGGCAAAGCGAACGGCCACGCTCGGGAGTAGCACCGTGGGAAGGAAGGAGATGATCGCAAAAATCACCCGCCCGGCCAACGCTGCCGCACCGTACAAGCCCGCGTCAACCGGTGTGAGAAAATGACGCGCGAGCACGACGTCGTAATACATCAGCAACAAGATTCCGGACGATGAGATTCCGGTCGCGCCGGCGATGACGATCATACGCCGCACGTCCAACCTTGCCGAGGTCGTCATCTTTCCGAATCGCCGTCGCAACGCTAGCTCGCCGAATACGGACCCGACAACCACGGCGCCGAGGAACGAGAGTAAGCTGCCCATCGCTCCGAATGCGTGGACGAGCGGAACGAGAAATGCGGTTCTCAGGGTGTCGAGGACGCTCGACAGGGCGAACGTCGGGAAGCTTCCGAACCCCTGGAACAGGCCGCGCTGAAGCAAGAGCGCGATTCCGATGCCGGCAGTCGCCCCGGCAACGATCACGAGCCCGAGGTTGCCGATGTGGAGGTAGTTTCCGATGAATCCCCGCGCGCCGAAGGCCACGAGGGCAATCGCGAACGCCAACCACAGGCTGCCGCGCGTGATTCCTCGTGAGAACGACGCCATCGCCTCGCGATCGCCCGCCGCCCGGAGATCCGCCGCCAGCTTTGCCGTGGCGGTCTGCGCGATCGAACCCAAACCCAATACGACCAACACGATCGAGATGAGCGACATCACTACGCCATAATCGCGAACGGACAACAGGCGGCCCATCAATACGTAAAACACGTAGTTGAAGAAATTCGCGAAGAGGCTCGCTGCGAAGACGAGAGCGCTGCTCCGCGTGAAGTCGCTGGCTGCCACGCGGCGGACGAGTGCGTTCATGAACGCAGGCCCACGTTTCATCTTGGAATCTGGAAGCCCTTTGTGTACGAAAGGCGACCGTGCAGCAACGGACGGCAAGCCGTTGCCCGCGTTTCCCTAGAGGTTGATCAGGACCCGGCCCGCGGCCCCGGTGCGCACCGTGTCGAGCGCGGTGTTGATGTCATTCAGCCCAAACTCATGTGTAATGATCCCGGCAAGGCTGATTCGCCCTGCTTCGTTCAGGCGGATCAAGCGAGGAATATCGACGTGCGGAATCGCGCCGCCGCCGTGCGATCCGGTCAACACTTTGTCGAAGTGGATCGGCAAGGTGTTGATCGTTACTTTTTCGCTTGGCACGCCGACGAGTACGCAGGTGCCATTCGCGCTCGCGAGATCGTAGGCATTCTCGATGACGAACTTCGCACCGGTCGTTTCAACGACCTTATCCGCACCGCTCGAACCGACGATCTTGCGAACCTCGGCGCCGACATCCTCGACCGCTGAGGCATTTATAACATGTGTGGCGCCGCGGGTTTTCGCCATTTCGAGCTTGCTCTCGACGAGGTCGACGGCGACAATGGGATGGGCTCCTGCAAGCTGTGCAAACTGGACGACGTTTAGGCCCACGCCGCCCACGCCGAATACGACGACGGATTCACCAACCTTCACGCGCGCGTCGTTATTGATGACACCCGCAGCCGTCGTCACGGCGCAGCCGAAAAGCGGTGCAAGTTTGAGATCGTAGCTCGACGAGATCGGCGTCAAGCGATTCTCAGAGACGACCGCATATTCGTTGAACGTCGTGACCCACCCGGCATTCAACTTTTCGCCGCGCCAGCGATACGCGGCCGGGGCAGACTGAATGCCGCGGCCCGGCCGCCAATGCATCACAACCGTGTTGCCGGGAGCAACGTGCGCGACCCCAGGGCCGATTTCCATGACCGTCGCGGCGGCCTCGTGCCCGAGAAGATGAGGAAGGAACTTGTCGGGTCCCTTGACGGCTTCGATCTCGTTGATCTGTGCGCCGCAGATGGTCGTGTGCAGAACCCTCACGAGCACTTGTCCGGCCTCAAGCTCTGCCGGGAACTCGATCTGATCCACGACTAGGGGCTCGCGCGACCGTACGAGAATCGCCGCCTTTGCTTTTTTAACTCGCATACGCGGTTTGCCCGCTACTCAAAGTAGATGAATTCATAATCGCCGGTGTACCCGAAGTGTTCGTAGAGCCAGATCCATTCCGACGTGTGCAGGATCTGTTCTGCGGTGAGCGCCCAGCACTCGAGGTTGAACTGTTCGAGTTCGTTACGGTATCCCTCGACCATAATGTATTTGGACTTGCCGACGCGTTCGATTTCTCCAACCGCCGTTTGCAACTCGAAAAGCTTCAAGTTGTGCAGGCAACCGAGAGAGATGACTAGATCGAACTCATCGTCGCCGTACGGATAGCGGTCTTGCGCGCGATAGCGGTACAAGTACGGCTTGATCTCGTCTCTTGCTTCAGCGAGTCCATGGTGTGAGATATCGAACCCCGCGATCGACAGTTCCGGTAAGAGTTTCTTCATCTCGTAAAGTAGGAACGCTTTACCGCAGCCGACATCGAGAACCTTGGAGCCGCCACTCAGCCCGTAGGTTTCGATCAACGACTGAGCTACCGGCTTCCACCGACCCTCGATGAACTTATATCCGCCGTAACCGAAGCGACGGTCACCGTCCCAATAATCGAACTCGTACTCTTTGGCCTTGATCATACACGTGACTTTGTCGTCGTTCATACGCTCCAGATAGTTGCGCTTCGTTGCTTTATGGAGCGGTGTGACGATCTCGAGAAGTCGACCCATGGGGGGCTTAGTTGTCCTTTCGCCGGTTTGCGACCAATTCAGTCGCGCGATAGAGAGATTCGAATTGTCCGGCGCCGGCCCATCGCCGGGCGAGCGCGCCGTATAACGAGCGGCGGACTTCCTGGACCGTGCTAGACTTTCCCTTCAGTGGCTCGAATGAGCTATGCATGATGAGACCTTTGTCCGAGTTGCGCATCGGCCTCGACTTGGACAACACCTTGATTAGCTACGACCAATTGTTCCAACGCGTTGCGCTGGAACGCGGCCTGATTCCGCCGGGGTTTACCGGCACAAAGCGGGACATACGCGACGCCATTCGTCTGCTTCCGGGTGGCGAAGTACAGTGGCAGCGGCTCCAGGCCGAAGTATACGGTCCCGCAATAGGCGGTGCCGTCGCGGCCGAAGGAGCGCTCGATTTTATTCGAATGGCGCGGCGCGGGGGTGCCGAATTATCGATCGTCAGCCACAAGACCGCCGTCTCGAATCTCGGATCAGAAAAGGTAAACCTGCACGACGCCGCGCGCAGCTGGTTGTACGCTAGCGGAATGCTCGGGGCACGCGGCGTACCCGAAGAGCATCTGTATTTTGAGGGCACACGTGCCGAAAAGATCGCGCGCATCATCCAGCTTCAGTGCACGCACTTTATCGACGATCTCGAAGAGGTATTCGACGATCCGGCGTTTCCCGCAAACGTCGAGCGTATGCTCCTTTCTACGGCCGCCGCGGTTCCGCGAGGCCGGTATCGCGCTTACGCGTCTTTCCGCGACATCGCGCATGCCTTTCTCGCCGATTGAACCTCAGATGGGGGCGCCCGACCACCTGTTAGCGGTGGCGGAACGACTCTGCGGTGAAGAGGTCGTCGCCGCCACAATCTGCGGCGGCGGCGCAAACAATCAAGTTTACCGGATCCAGACCGTGGCCGGCGTTTTCGCGATGAAATCGTACGGTTCAGTGGAGCTTGACGATCGCGATCGTCTGGGGCACGAGTTCGACGGTGTGCGTTTTCTCAAGTCGTTCGGTATCGGGAAGGCGCTGCCGAACGCACTGGCGGTCGATCGCGACGAACGCTGCGCGCTGTATGAGTGGATCGAGGGGAAACCGGCTCTCGATCACGATCGGGCAGACATCGTCGCGGTGCTGGAACTCATGGCGGCGATGCACGCAGCCCGGCTGGCCGTCGGAGCCGAGTCTATGCCGGAGGCGACGGAAGCCGTCCTGCGGCCCGCTGATTTGGAGTCCCAAATCGCCCGCCGGCTCGAGCGCTTGGCAACGGTGAGTCCCGGTGAGCCGGAACTGGCGGCGTTTTTGACCGATGAGCTACGGCCTGAACTCGGCCGGCGCGTTGCCCGCTACCGTCTAAGGATGTTCGAGACCCTTCCCGCGGCTCGGCGGACCCTCTCGCCCTCGGATTTTGGCTTTCACAACGCGCTGCGGCGGCCCGACGGCACCCTCTGTTTTCTCGATTTCGAGTATTTCGGCTGGGACGATCCGGCCAAACTCGTCTCGGATTTCCTGCTGCACCCGGGAATGACGCTCAGCAAGGTCGCGCAGGAATCCTTTATGGAGGGCGCCGCCGCCCTCTACGGTGCAGATGAGGACTTTTTGCCGCGCCTGGCCGCGTCTTTTCCCCTCTACGGCATCCGCTGGGTCCTGATCATGCTCAATGAGTTCTTGCCGCAGCTCTGGAAACGTCGCGCTTTTTCAGGCAAAGGTAGAGATTGGGAGGGCGCGAAACGCGCTCAACTGCACAAAGCTCGTGCCAAATTGGACGTGTTACGGTCCTACCTTGAAGGACATCCCGCCACATGAACCTTGCCGAGACGGGCGTCCCGCTCGACAGCCGCTCCAAGCACCTCAGATCGCTCGTCATCGACGGCTTGAGCGCCGGCCGCGGCCATGTCGGGTCGTCGCTCTCCCTAATCGAGATCATCCGCGTGCTCTACGACGACGTGCTCAACGTACGGCCTGCGGAGCCGGAATGGCCCGATCGCGATCGCTTCATCCTGAGCAAGGGGCACGGCTGTTTGGGACTCTACGCGGTCCTCGCCGACCATGGGTTCTTTCCGGTAGCTGAACTCAAGACGTTCTGTAAACCCGGCGCCCTCCTGGGCGGGCACGCCGATGCGCATATTCCGGGCGTTGAGGCTTCCACCGGAGCGCTCGGCCATGGCCTGCCGATCGGCGTGGGAGCCGCGCTCGCCGCGCGCTTACGCAAGCGCGAATCGCGCGTGTTCGTGGTCATGGGCGATGGTGAAGTGAATGAGGGCTCGGTTTGGGAAGCGGCGCTGCACGCCTCGAAGCATATGCTCGATAATCTCATCGCTATCGTCGATTACAACAAACTGCAATCGTATGGCCGGATCGAAGACGTGCTTCCGCTCGAACCGCTCGCGGACAAGTGGCGCGCGTTCGGATTCGCGGTCCGCGAGGTCGACGGCCACGATGTCAACGCACTTGGCGAGACGTTTGCTGCGCTGCCCTTTGAAAAGGGCAAACCGAACGCGGTAATCGCACACACGCTCAAGGGCCGGGGAATCAGTTTCGCGGAGCTCGATGCAACCTGGCATCATAAATCAACGGTCGATGCGGTGATGATCGAACGGCTGCGAGCGGCGTTGGAGCAAGGCTAGTGAGACAGAGCGCCCTCAACGCCGTGTATGATCTCGCCAAACGCGATCCGCGCGTGCTCTTCATCGGCTCCGACCTCGGCGCCGGCGTTCTGGAGAAATTCAAAGCCGAGATGCCGGATCGGTACTTCATGGAAGGCGTTTCCGAAGCAGCGATCATCGGCATGTCGGCCGGCTTGGCCATGGACGGATTCATTCCGTACTTCAATACGATTGCGACCTTCATCACGCGGCGCGGCTTCGAGCAGGTCGCGGTCGATCTGTGTTTACACGACCTTCCCGTTCGTTTGCTGGCAAGCGGCGGTGGGGCGGTCTATGCGCCGCTGGGCCCCACGCACATGGCGCTGGAAGATATTGCCGCGATGCGTTCGCTACCGAACATGACCGTCTTTGCTCCGGTCGATGCACCCGAAATGACCCGCGTTATCGAAGCGACGCTGAGTTGGCCTCATCCCGCCTACATCCGTTTTGCGAAGGGTGGAGATCCGGTCGTTTCATCGCCGGAAAGCGGCTTCGCGATCGGCAGGGCGATCGTCATGCGCAAAGGCGCGGATGCTCTGATGATAAGCACTGGAGTAATGACCTCCCGTGCGCTTATCGCGGCCGAGACATTGGGGGCTTCCGGCGTTCAAGCATCCGTTTTGCACGTGCACACGATCAAGCCGCTCGACGTCGAATCGATTTGCACGGCCGCTGCGCCGTCGTCGCTGGTCGTTACGATCGAGGAACATTCGCGTATCGGCGGTCTTGGTAGCGCGGTCGCCGATGCGCTCGCCGATGCGGGAATCGTGACGCCACAATTGCGTCTGGCCTTTCCGGACGAGTTCGTGAACACCTACGGATCGCAAGACTCCGTTCTGCAATCCGTCGGCTTACAGCCGCCGCAAATCGCGCAACGTATCTTGCGCGCATTGAGTCCACGGCAAGGGGAAGTCGCGATATCGTGAGACTTCGCGTGGACGGTCCCGACCTGCGCGAAGCCGGGCCTGACGTCTGGTATGCGAGCGGCCCGCTTGGGACCTTTGGCGCAGCTGAGATTGCGTTTCTCAAAGAATGCGCGAAGGCGTCGCCGCGCATGCGCGCGCGTATCTGCGCTCACGAGAATGTCGATTCTCCCGTCCATGAGATGCTCATTGCGCATCATCGGTCGTGTTACGTGCGCCCGCACCGTCACCCGTACAAGGCCGAATCGTTGCTCGTCGTCGAAGGTGAGGCGACCGCGGTGTTTTTCGATGACGCAGGCGGCGTGCAATCGACGCTGGAACTCGGCGCGGCGCCCGCCGCCACGTTCTCGTATCGGACGGCGCCCGGCATCTGGCATGGGTTGTTGATTCGCAGTGACTGGTTGCTCTTCGTCGAACACAGCAGCGGCCCGTTCGATCCGCAGTCGTCGGAGTTTCCGCAATGGGCCCCGGACGGGTCCAATGCAGCGGAGTCCGCGGCGTACATCGAGGGCGTGATGACCAGGGTTTCTCGTCAAAACGGTGCATAAGCGTTTCGTGACTTCTACGACGATGGCGGCAGTGAACCGTATCCGGCTCTTCGATCTTCAGCGCCAGCACGCGTCAATCGCCGCGGAGACACAGGCAGCGATCGATGCGTTTTTCGCCTCGGGTATTTACGTAAAGGGCCCCCTCATGGAGGCCTTCGAGCGCGAGTTTGCGGCGTATTGCGGCGTGTCGTACGGCATCGGCGTAAGCTCCGGAACGACCGCGCTCGAACTGATCTACCGCGCCTACGGCTTCGGCCCAGGCGATGAAATCATCGTACCGGCCAACTCGAGCGTCGCGACGGCGATGGCCGTTTCAAACGTCGGCGCGCATCCGGTGATCGTCGACGTCGAGCCCCACAGCGCAAATATCGATCCCGTCTGCTTCGAGCGCGCGATTAACAGCCGCACGCGTGCCGTGGTTCCGGTCCATTTGTGGGGGCGTCCAGCAGCGATGGACGAAGTGCTTTCGATCGCGCGCGAACACAACCTCAAGGTATTCGAGGATGCTTCGCAGGCACACGGCGCGCGGTACCGTGGCAAGCGCGTTGGCGCCTTCGGCGATGCGGCCGCGTTCAGTCTGCACCCAAGCAAAAACTTGGGCGCGCTGGGCGACGCCGGAATCGTCGTTACCGCCGATGCGGAGATTGCTAAGATCATCGCCGAGATGCGTGACCTCGGGCAGAGCGCGCGCTACGTGCACACCCGCATCGGGACCAATGGCCGGCTCGACCCACTGCAAGCCGCAGTACTCTCGGTCAAGCTGCGTCATCTGGATGCGTGGATCGGCGCGCGCCGCGCGGCGGCTGCGCATTATGCGGAGCTTTTTGCCGGTACTCCGGTGCAAACGCCGGTCTTCGAGGAACACGAGTTTGCCGTGTTCCACCTCTTCGTCGTCCAGGTTCCGCGACGCCAGGCAATCTGCGACGCGCTCGATCGCGAGCGGATCGATTGGGGCATCCACTACCCAACTACCATTCACCATCAACAAGCGTACGCAAACGCAAACGTAGCGCCACGCGAAACGCCGGTAGCGAACGAGCTGACGGAACGCATCCTCTCCCTGCCGATGTTCGCCGAAATTACGACAGCGGAGATCGAACGCGTAGCTACCGTCGTATTGGATGCTATCAAAGGGACCTAATGGAAACAAAACAACCAACTGATCCTGCGGCTGGCCTTCATGGGGCAAGCCTTGAGATCTTCGAAGGCTGGAATACGAAAGGCCCGGTGGTTCTCGGCCCTTCCGCTTCGCATACGTGGCGCACCGACCCACGCCGTTTGCCCATCACGCTTGCGCGCTACAAGCACGTAGCCAAGCTGCTCGCCGGAAAAAAGCGCGCGCTGGAGGTTGGGTGCGGTGATGGCTTCAATCTGCGCATCGTCCTTCAAGCGGTGCCGTTCATTCACGGCGTCGACCTCAGCAATGTGTATGTCACGTGGGCTAAACACCATGCCGAGGTCGAGGGGCTCAACTGCACGTTCGAACAGGCCGACGTGACGGCGGGGCCGATTCCCGGAAATTTTGATGCAGCCTATTCGCTGGATGTGATCGAACATATCCCTCTTGCGGAGGAATCGAAATTCTTGAAGAACCTAGTCGCACCGCTGTGTGATGATGCCGTTTGCGTTATCGGTACGCCGAACGTACACTCTGAAGCGTACGCAAGCAAATGGAGCCGTGAAGGGCACATCAACCTCAAGTCGGCGGAAACGCTCAAGGCATCGCTCGAGCCGTTCTTTGACAACGTCTTCGTCTTTGCTATGAACGATGAAATGTTGCACACGGGGTTCTTTCCAATGGCGCACTATCTCATCGCACTCTGCGCAGGAGTAAAGCGAAACGACCGCTGAGGGGTCCATGGATTTCTCCGATGGCCGGCCGGTCGCCGTCGCGGAGTCTGCGGGCCGGGGAGAGAACATGGCTGATAAAGGGGTCAGCGGCATAATATTGTGGGGCGGTGCCGGGCAAGCGATCGTATTAGGCGAGCTCTACGCCCGCCTTAAGATACCCATCGTTGCGATTGTTGACGATGACCCGAAAATTACGTCACCTTTTTCTGATGTGCCCCTATATTCTGGCGTTGATTTCAAAGCGCGGTTGCTTCCGCGGCTTTCTAACGAGGAACGGAGCACGCTCCGTGCCCTCGTAGCGATGGGTAGCGAGCAGAGAGGGAAGGATCGAATCGCTCTGGGCGAGTGGTTTGAATCAAGCGGAATAGCGCTCGCAACCGCGATTCACCCAGAAGCCTTCGTTGCTACCGACGCGAGGATTGGCGCAGGGAGCCAAATCTTAGCAATGTCCGCTGTCGCAGCGCGCGCTGAAATCGGCAGGTCCTGCATCATCAATACGAAGGCGAGCGTGGACCACGAGTGCGTGCTGGAAGACGGGGTCCACGTTGCTTGCGGCGCAACGCTCGCCGGATACGTCCAAATAGGCCGCGCGGCGTTTATTGGCGCTGGCGCGACCGTATTGCCCCGTCGGCGAATAGGCGCAAACGCAATCGTCGGCGCGGGAGCCGTGGTAACGAGGGACGTAACCGCTGGGACGGTTGTGGTCGGCAATCCCGCACGGCCTCTGGCGCGGCACGGTTAATAGGGTTATTCGTCGCTCGCGCGGTCGCGGCGTCGAAGATGAAAGTTTCGTTCGAAGCGCGTACTGGATACCGCGATGACTAGGCCCTTCCTCGACTACTATCGTGCCAACGCGATCTCTCCAGTCAATCAGGACTTGAGCGATCTCTCTCGGCACCTCCAGCGGCGTGAATCACTGTACCTTGCATTGGGCATCGTCCCGGCGCTGGTCTCCGGCCGCAGCGTCATCGAGTTTGGTCCCGGCTCCGGCCACAACGCCATTTACACCAGTTTGCTGCAGCCGGCACACTACGTGCTCGTCGACGGAAATCCTAACGGCTTGGCCGCTGCCAGCGCTTTGCTCGACCGGTACGCGCCGGGCTGCGCGCGCACGCTGGTTGAATCATTGATCGAAGATTATGCTACGGAGGAACTGTTCGATCTGGTGTTCTGCGAAGGTACGATTCCGGGTCAACTCGATACCGCTGCCTTCTGCCGCAAAGTCGGCTCCTTCGTTGCCGAGGGCGGGATATTCATCGTCACGACTCAGGATGCGGCGTCGTGCCTCGGCGAGCTGTTGCGGCGCGTGGTTGCCGCGCAGCTCGTCTCACGCAGTGCGAGTGTTTCCGTGCAGCTGGAACGCCTGGTTCCGTTCTTCGCTCCCCACACGGCGACGATCGCCGGAATGAGCCGCCCGCTCGAAGACTGGGTACTTGATAATATCATTCAGCCGTACGTCGGCAATATGTTCTCGGTCGCCGACGCTATCGAGAGTCTTGGTCAGGACGGATTTCATTTTTACAGCGCATCGCCGCGCTTTTTCACCGTGTGGCGTTGGTACAAACGTTTGGTTGGCGAGGATCGAAATATCGGGCCGGCCGTTCGCGTTCAGTATTTTGCGAATCTCCTGAACATGATTGATTACCGGCTCGATGGCACCGCAACACATACGCGCGAATGGGGAGAACATGTCTTGAAGCTTAGCGAGACATTCTACGCCACGCTAAAAGATGTCGAAGCGTCGGGCGCGTCGTACAAACCAGTTTTCGACCAGCTCCACGAGCTTGCGGAAATGATCCGGCCGGTCAGCGCGCTGACGGCAGATTCGATCGACGAGGCGCTCGCGGTCTGCGACGCCGCTCGCCAAGGCAACGCCCTGCCCTCAGCTCCAGCCTTCGCCAGCTTCTTCGGGCACGGACAGCAATACCTGAGCTTCGTTCGTTCGAGGCGCGCCGGAACGATCTGAAACATCCAATGACACAGAGCAAAGGACGCGCCTTTTGGGGCGCCGATACGGTCATGACCCCGGCCGCCGCGAGTATTCATGACGCGGCGGCAATGGGGAATCCGTACGACAACGCGCCGATCGACTTGACGATCTTTGTCTCGTGTTATAACGAAGCGCCTTTCATCATCCGAACCATCGAGGGGATCTGCGAGTCTGCCAAAGAGGTGGGCTTGTCGTTCGAAATCCTCGTCATCGACGACGTCTCGACGGACAATTCCAGGGAGCTCGTGCACGGCTACATCGCGGCCCATCCCGACGAGCGAATCGTGCTTCGCACTAACCATCAGAATAAGGGATTGGCGCAGAATTATTTAGATGCGGCGTTCATCGGCAGGGGGAAATATTTCCGCCTTGTTTGTGGAGATTCAGCCGAACCTAGGGAAGGCACCGTCGCCGTTTTGCGGGCGATCGGCACAGCTGACTGCATCCTACCCTATTACACGAGCAATCAGGGACGGAGCGCCGGACGCCGTGTGATCTCAAACACCTATACAGCCGTCATCAATGCGATAACGGGGAACAAGATCAGGTACTACAACGGCTTGGCCGTTCATCTTCGCCATAACGTGATGCGTTGGCACACGAATACGGGCGGGTTCGGGTTTCAGGCCGATATTTTATGCTTGTTACTCGATCGGGGGTTCACGTATCTCGAAGTGCCGATGGAACTTCCCGCGGCAGCCTTCGCGCGGCAGGACGAAAAATCAAGCGCCGTGAGTTTGCGAAACGTCCTGTCGGTAGCGCACACGATTCTTGAGATCGCTAGCCGACGAATCGCGAGATTCGTCTACTCGAAGCGCTGGTAGCCGCCGCCTATTTCAAGCCGACGAGCTGCATCGTTTTGATATTGTAATACTTGGGATCGTTCATCGGATCCGGGATGAGTCCACGATCGAAAGCGCCGCATAGATCGCGCACGGCCGTTGCGATATCCCGTTTGGCAACGAAGCCGACTTCGCGGGCGATCAGGTCGGAGTTGATGCGATACGACCGCAAGTCGTTCGTCGGCTCGACGTTGATCGTCACATCCTCACCGACGACTGCGCGCGCCGTCTCGGCAATTTCGCTGATAGATTGATTGTAATAGCCGGCGTTGTAGATCTTGCCGTCCACTTTTTCGCTCGGTAGGGAGACCGTCTGTACGTAAAGATCGGTCATATCCTCGATATGAATGTTCGGCCGCACCTGCGCGCCGCCGAAGACGCGGATGACGCGATTGTTCACGGCGTGGTTCGTCATGATGTTGACCGAGAGGTCGAGGCGCAAGCGAGGCGCGTAGCCGCAGACGGTTGCCGGCCGGAGAATCAACGTCTCGAAGCCCGGTTCGCGCGCGTTCATCAAATCTTCTTCGCACATGGCCTTGAATTTCGAATAATCGGTCAGCGGTTCCAGACTCAGGTTTTCCGTGACGTGCTCTTCTTGTTTGACCCCGTACACGCTTGATGACGAGGCGTAAATGAAGCGCGTTACCCCTTCATCTTTGGCTGCTCGCACCAAGCCGGCGAAGCAATCGTAGTTGATCGACTTTCCAAGTGCAGGGTTCAGTTCAAAACTGGGATCGTTTGAGATGCAGGCGAGGTGGATGACGGTGTCAGCTCCCCGCATCGCATGTTTCACCGCGATGGGATCGCGCAAATCGCCGCGCACTTCGGTAAGGTTCTGATGGCCTCGCACGGATGCGAGCGCTGCTTCGCCATACAGGTAAAGGTCGAATACGCAGACTTCGTAGCCGGCCTCGAGCAACTTGGGTACGAGACGGCTTCCGACATATCCGGCGCCGCCGGTGAGCATGATTCTGCGTCCCTTGCGATCCACGACGTTCTTCAAATTCCTTGATTACTTCAGTACGGCTTCGATGAACTTATAAGTTGCGATACGGTCGACGGCGGTGCGGTTGCCCACGATTTGCGCGGCCTGCGCGCCCACGACATTTGCGACGAAAGCGATCATCTGCCCGGGCAATCCCGCGGCCACCATCGGCGCTACCCACGAGAGCACGGCATCGCCGGTGCCGATGCGGTCGGTGACGGTCTTTGCAAATGCTGGGCCGCTCGACCAGCCTTCGCTCGCGCGATAGAAGAGCGCGCCTCGCTTACCGCGGGTAATCAAAGCATTCTCCAAGTGGAGCCGCTCGGCGACCGCCAGGATCAGCGGTTCGATGCTGCCCAGGCGATCGCGCGCATCGGCGCGCAGCTCGCCTTCGTTGGTGCAGACGAGATCCGCGCGTGAATAACGCGAGAGGGTATGGTAGCCGATATTGGCGGCGTTCTGTTGCGTGTTGATTGCTAAGAACTTCGCCTGCGTCTGAATCGTGTCGACTGCCTGTTGCGAGAAAATCCCGTGTCCGAAGTCGGCGCAAATCACGAGGTCATAACCGGAAGCGATCTTCTCGAGGTGCGCGCTGAAGCGTTCGCTGTCTTCGCTCGTGAGAACCTCGTCATTGAAGAAATAGACTTCGAACAACTTCTGGAGCAGATAGCTTTCGACATACCGCCGCTTGACAATCGTAGGCGAGTCCGACTTGTAGAAAAACGTGGGGCTGACGTTGCGCGCAAGGCGCGTCCGAATGAACTCCTCGTGTGAATCGCGCGTTCCGAGGAACGTTACGAGGTTGACGTCGTCGATGATCTCCGCTAAATGATTGGCAATGGCAAGCGCACCGCCGGCAAACTCCTCTTGGGAAGTATAGCGCATTGCCAGGACCGGCTCTTTCGACGACTTGCCCAACTGATCGACGTAAACATATTCATCCACGATCGCTTCGCCGACGACCAGCACACGCAACTTCCGCAGCTTATCGATTGCGCCATGTACTTGCGCCGGACTGAAGCGGCCGCGCAAATTGGTCAAATATTCATTCACCTCTTGGGAATGTGATGACAGGTGGCGATTGATCAGCGCAGAGCTTGAAAAGGTGATGTCTTCGGTGTAGTAAATGTGGCCGCCGCCCTGGCGAACGGCGGTTTCTTCATCGGCGATCTTGCCGGTGATGTCTTGCTGATGGTTTTTGTAGTCGGGCCCTTTCGCGTAGACGTCCGGCTGGACGAGTTTGAGCATCTCGACGGCGGTTGGCCACTTGTTGATGGCGACGTAGTCAACGATTTCTAATGCCGCAAGCATCTGCGCGCGATAGGCTTCCGTGAAAGCGGGACGGCCGGGCCCCTTATTGACGTAGATATCGGGTGTAATCGTGACGACCAATGCGTCACCCTGACGGCGCGCCTCGTCGAAGTGCAGAATGTGTCCGTAATGGAGTAGATCGAAGACACCGTGACAGAGCACCACCTTGCGGCCCGATGCTTTGAGCTCCGCAACGCGCTGCGCGAACTGGTCGAGCGGGACGATCTTACTCGCTGCGCGTGAGTCGAGAACGCTCATACGGTGGATGCTTCTCCGAGTTTTTCGAACCAAACTTTGGTCGCATCTGCAATCGATTGAGCGTCCCACAGCGGCGCGTCGCGCCAATCGGCTATATGCTCGAGCATGATCCGGACGCCATCCTCAAACGGCGTTTTCGCGCGCCAGTTGAGCAGCCGTTGCGCCTTCGAGGTGTCGGCAAAGGTACAATCCGGCTCGCCCGGACGCTTGGGAATGTGTTCGATCGGGCCACCGAGCAAGCGGCATAAGTCGTTCACGCTGTAGGTGCCGCCGGAACCCAAATTCACAATCTCATCCCGCAGGTCGCTCGCAGCCGCGGTAACGATGCCCTCGACAATATCGGTCACGAACGTGAAGTCCCGCGTTTGCGTTCCGTCGCCGACGACGGTAAAGGGCTTGCCCGCAAGTTTTTGCGCGAGGAAGACGCCGAACACGGCGCCATATGTTCCAGAGGTTCGCGCACGCGGGCCGAACACGTTAAAAAAGCGCAGTGAGACCGTTGGAATATTGTATACACTTCCCCAATGTAATGCGATGCGCTCACCTAAATATTTGGTCAGCGCATAGGGGTACTGCGGCCGGATCGGCGCATCTTCCGGCGTCGGATACACGTCCGGTATTCCATAACACGAACTCGAGGCGGCGTAGACGACGCGCTTGATCCCACACACACGCGCGGCTTCCATGACGTTAAACGTTCCGTCTACGTTGGTCGTAAAATACTCGACGGGTTGCTCGATGGAAGGTACGATGTCGGCTAGGGCGGCCAGGTGATAGACGGTGTCGGCGTCTGCGAAGACGGCCGGTAAGGCATCGCCCTCACGGATATCCATGCGCATGAATTTGCACCGCCCGCTTGCAACGGCTTTTGCTAGGTTCTTTTCGCGGCCTATCTTGAGGTTGTCAACGGCAACGACGTCGTGACCGTCGGCAACGAGCCGGTCAACGAGATGACTGCCGATAAAGCCGGCTCCGCCGGTTACAACGACGTGCTTGGCTTTGGTCATGCAGTCGCGGCAATGCGCTCGCGTAATGCTAAGGCGATTGCGTGGTTGAGGATGAGGTGGCCGTCTTCTTGCTGGCAGATACTGTTCGCCGGAATCGTGACGGCGACGTCAGAGCACGCGCAGAGCCTGCTTCCGGGGTTCCCACACAGGCCGATCACCGTCGCACCGATCTCGTTTGCGTAGCGGGCGGCGCGAATGATGTTCTCGGAATTACCCGAGCCCGAAATTGCAATGAGGATATCTTTGGGTAGAAGCAGATTGCGAAGTTGCTCGACAAAAACGTCGGCGTACTCGATATCGTTACCGATGGCGGTGATATACGGCATATTGTCGGTCAGCGCAATAGCGCGGAACCGCCTCTTGCCTTCGATCGTGGTCATCTTGGAAAGGTCGTTCATCATATGCGAGCCGGTCGACGCGCTACCACCGTTTCCGATAATATAGGTCGTTTGGCCCTGCTGCCAGCCTTCGAACAAACGGTCTACGACGCGACGAACGTCTGACCTCGAGATGGACTTGACGATCCCCTCGATCTCCTCCAAATACGTCGAAATGCGATCGGGGAACGCGGTTCGATTCATACAAGGCGAGTTTTTCGGCGCACGGGAGACCGAGTCTTACCTGTTCTGGGCTTTTCCCTTGGACGAGTGGCGGGAGGAGGTCCCCTTCAGTCGGCGGCGTGGCCGCTCTTCAGTCAAGGATGGAAGCCCCGACCGGTCGGAACCCGGCCTTTTGCGGGGAACAGCAAGCCAAATCGAACGGCAGCGATTGGCGATCTACCCCGATTGTTCTGCCGAGGAATAATCAGCGTGCACATTGCATCAGCGTTAGGCTGCGAAAAGCAACGTGCGTTTGCGCAGCCGCCATCGTCCGTCCTAATAGGAGAACTCATGACGATCTACGGGAACAGCGACCGGCAGATAAATAGGCGCGCCTGGGTCTTCGCCGGCATCGTGATCGTCGTCGTCGTCATTAAGCTCTGGCTCACGTCGGAGATCAGGATCGTGTCACAGAACGGACCACACGATGCTAGCAATTTTATCGAGCACGCGAAGAGCATTTTGGAGGGCCGCTGGTTTGGCGATTACAATGATCTAACGCTCATAAAGCAGCCATTCTTCCCGATCTATCTTGCCGTAGTCCAAGAATTTGGCGTCCCCTTGGCGCTCGCGAACGAACTCCTCTACGCTCTTGCGAGCTTCATCGCTTGCATCGCCGTTCGCCCTATTATTCGCAACCCTGTAACGCTGGGAGCGGTCTTTTTCGTCATCGATTTCAACCCATTTACGTATGGGACTCTCGCCTGGGTAGCTATGCGCTCAGACGTGAACCAAAGTCTGGCGCTGCTCTCGATTGCTTGCGCGGCGGGAATCTTCGTTAGGAGAAAAGCGCAGCCTCGTAGTTTGCTCCCGTGGCTTCTTGGCCTCGGGATCTCTTTCGCGGCCTTTTGGCTAACGCGGGAGGAAGCCATCTGGCTCGTGCCGGGTCTATTCACGATCCTGGCGGCCTATGTTTGGTACATCAAAAAGTGTAAGCCGGCTGAATTCGGGGCCCGGATGGCCGGCGTGGCGTTGCCGGTCTCAATCTGGGCGGCGTCCGTCGGTGCGATCATGCTGATCAATGGCCTCGTTTACGGGTGGTATACGACGAATGAACAATGGGCGCCCGAGTTCGTGTCGGCCTACGATGCATTCTCACGCATCGTACCACCTACGGTCGAGCCCTATGTTCCCGTTCCAAGGGCAGCTCGTGAAATCGCCTACCGGGTTAGTCCCAGCGCACGTGAGCTGAGGCCCTTCTTAGAAGGAAGCCTAGGGAAAGCCTGGACCAGTAATACGTGCTTTGCAGTGCATATTTGCAACGACATCGGCGGAGGCTGGTTCGAATGGGCGCTTCGCGATGCTGTCGCTTTGGCTGGGCACTACACGTCCGGAAGAGACGCGCGCTCGTTCTACACCGAGCTTGCAAACGAGATAGACCGAGCGTGCGATTCGGGGGAAATCCGCTGTAGGCCCAAAGGCAACCCGCTCTTGGCCCAGCTAACTGTATCGCAGATCCCGGGCCGTATCTCCGACTTTGCTTACGGCGTGTGGATGACGGCGACACTTGCACCGCTCTCGCTTGGACACGAGGGATGGTCGCCTTACCTGCCCCTACTGCCTGACTATGACTTCGTCGCAACGTCCGTTGTCCTCGGGGGAGAGCCCAGCGACTTCGATAGCGGCATCAAGTGGGGCGTTCTCGGGGAAATTGCGCAGGCGTACCGACGCTTGACGCCCCTCTGGATTGGTATCGTACTTACTGTTACCGTGCTCCGCGTCGCCAGGGTCGTTCTTAAACGATCGACACGCGTGCCCGACTACGTTTTACTGGTAGTCAGCGTCATGATGAGCGGGGGATGCCTGCTAGCCATGCTCTCGTTGTTGAACGCGTTGGCGCCTTCCGGCACCGTCATGTTTACCGCCGAATACATGAGTAGCCTCTTCCCATTGATCTTTTTCGCGCTCGCCGTCGCCACATCGGTCGAAGCAGCAATCGCGCATCGGTATATCTGCCGGCGTTTTCCGCCTCTGGAGGAAACGTGAGAGGGGCGACTTCTACAAAACGTTGACGTGCGATTCAGCCCCGCCCGAGGGATCAATTCCTTCGCGGAGAAACCGGCTGCGCAATGTTAATTATCTTCGTTTCGGTAGTAGTAGGTTTCTTCGTTTTGCGTTTTCTCGGGAGGCGCTTCTTTAACCAGAAATACCGAGCCGACGTTGTGGCAGCTGCGATAGTCGCGGCTTTCTTGATCGGTTTGGTATGGCCGCTTTCGCATCGCGGCGGGGCGCCCGATACTTCGGCGTCGGCTGTGAAATGCAGCGAGCTCAATTTAACGCAGGCCGATATATCGCAGTTGAAACCGCTTGCCGGCGGCACAGATATCGGCAGCCTTGATGTAACGACTCTGGGCGACTTCAAGTATTCATTGGACAAATTCCGGAAGGGATCCACAATCTATGCCAGCGGTTGGGTTGGCGATAGCGCTACGAAGACCCCGATTCGAGGCGTCGTTCTCGTGATTGATTCGAAAACGATCGTGAATGCAACGTCTTCGTATGGAGTGGCAAGGCCGGATGTGGCGAAGGTCTTTGGCCCAACTATGTTGTACGTTGGGTTCTTGAACGCGCCCATTTCAACGGCCGGCCTAGCGAAGGGCCGTCACGTTATTCAAGCGGCCGGAGTGACCGACGATGCAAAGGGGTATTACCTCGTTGGCGTTCCACACGTTATTACGTTGTATTGAGTCTTCAGTAGGCTGTACCACACTTGGATAGCCAGCATTCTGTCGCGGTCGACGCGTGAGCGAACAAGGCTAACAAATCGAGTCGGTGAGTCGCGCAAATGAGACGCTCCGGGTCAGCTCGGCCGAACGTGACACATTCGCCGCCGAATTTGCTAAAGCGCATCGTAGCAAAAACCAGACGGGCGTTTTCGCCCGTGAATCGCGTTGAGGGTCGGAGTTTTACCGGCGTAGACGACGCCGATAGGCAACAGCTTTTCGTCAGATGCAGCGGGCTCGGTGAGTTCAGCGGCTACATACATGACAACTGGGGCACGCACCTGGCCCGACTGCAACTGGAGCGCGACCTCGTCCTTCCCTCGTCGGCGGGGTTCCGCATCACCGGGTTTTGCGCTGTCTGCCGCAGGACGAGGCGTTTCTTCGTGAACTTTGCCTGCGCGCGAGACAGCGATCTCTCGACGCGCGTACCGAATTGGCGAGAGCAGCTCACTTGCGAATCCTGTAAGCTCCCGAATCGAGCCCGAGCGCTGCTCGACTTCATCGATACCGTGTTGCTCGCGCCATCTACTGCCGCGATCTACGTCACCGAAGAAACCACGCCGCTCTTTCGAGCGCTGGCCGGACGCTATCCGCAGGTAGTCGGCAGCGAGTTCTTGCGAGACGGAACGGCACCCGGGGAGCGAAACAGAAGAGGCATCGTACACCAAGACCTCACCGCGCTCTCGTTCGGCGATGAGACGTTCGACGTCATCTGTAGTGCCGACGTCTTGGAGCACGTTGCCGACTATAAGGCTGCCCTCGCCGAATGTTTTCGATGTCTACGGCAGGGCGGAAGGCTGGTGATCAGCGTTCCCTTCCTACTCAGCTCGTCCGCAACGCTCGTTCGCGCTACCGTGGAAGATGACGGGACGATCGTCCATCATCTCCCGGCGGAATATCATGGCGACCCGCTCGATAAGCAAGGGATTCTGTGTTACTACCATTTCGGATGGGACCTTTTGGATGCTCTCTCGGCCGCGGGTTTCCGCGACCGTAGCGCATTTGCGTACTGGTCGTACAAGCGCGCGTACTTGGGAAGCCCGCAGATTCTGATCTGCGCAACAAAGACCGGGGCTGTCCCGCGATCGGGTCAGTGCGTAAGCAGCTTCTATGACACCGTTGCGATTGCGCAGCAAGTTGCGCAGGGCCGGCATCGCGATTCAGTCGGCGGCAGGTGGGACGAAATCGGTCGGCTGCAGTTCGAGTTTCTCGTATCACGGGGACTATCGCCGCGACACAAACTGATCGATATCGGCTGTGGTTGCCTTCGAGGCGGAGTTCATTTCGTCAGATATCTGGAACCGGGCAACTATTTCGGCATCGATATCAACCAATCGCTGCTCGATGCCGGGTACGACGCCGAGCTCGCGGCCCTCGATCTGCAAGCCAAACTGCCAAGAGCAAATCTCCTCTGTGGTAACGCATTCGAGTTCGCGGCACTCGGTATCGATTTCGATTTCGGAATAGCGCAGTCGCTGTTCACCCATTTGCCTTGGAATCACATCCGCTTATGCCTGACACGGCTTGCCCCACAGATGGCGCCGTCCGGGAAGCTCTTCGCGACGGCCTTCATCGTGCCCGACGACCACCCATACGGCGATCCATTTGCACACGGAGAAGGCGTCGTCACGAACGATC
The DNA here is from genome assembly GCA_035502855.1 of Candidatus Baltobacteraceae bacterium. Taxonomy (NCBI): domain Bacteria; kingdom Bacillati; phylum Vulcanimicrobiota; class Vulcanimicrobiia; order Vulcanimicrobiales; family Vulcanimicrobiaceae; species Vulcanimicrobiaceae bacterium. Next base: position 94,145 of record DATJTX010000018.1, on the reverse strand, counting down.
ATTGCGACCCCTATCACTACCGCTACGCGGATTTCTCGCAGATGTGCCAGACGCTCCCTTGGCGCCCGGTCCTCATCGGAGATTGGGGCCACCCGAGGGGCCAGACGATGGTTGCTTTCGAGCTGCGTACCTGACCGCTGCCGTTCTCGGGCGATCAACCCCTTGCTTCAACGTCCGGTCAAGCGCCTTCGGAAAGGCCTGGTGCGGGTCCGAGCGAGAACCCCGAGGTCATGCGGGTTGCAAAAAAGGCGTGGCAAATTTTCCGCACGCACGGCGCGCGGGGGCTGGTGCGCCGGGTGTTTCGGCGGGTCAGGCTGCAGATGGCGGCCCGGGCGGAGGCCGCCGCCCAGCGCAAAGCCTGGAACAAGCTCATTGCCCGTGTCGGACAGAAGCGGGCCGTCTTTTTTCCCCGTCACGAGAACCCGTTGGTCTCGGTCATCGTACCCGTTTACAATGAGGTGCGTTTTACCGCAGCGTGTTTGAACTCGATCCTGCGCCAGCTCTCGACGATCCCATGTGAAGTGATCGTGGTGGACGACGGATCCACCGACGCTACGGCTGAGTACCTCTCCTCGTGCTCGGGAATCACCGTCATTACCCATGCGAAGAATCAAGGGTTCGTCCGCAGCGTCAACGATGGCGCCGCTGTCGCGCGCGGGCGCTATCTTCATTTTTTGAACAACGATACGCTCGTCACGCCCGGCTGGATGGCGGCCCTGCTTCGAACGTTCGACTCGCGCGACAACGTCGGCGCGGTGGGTTCGCAACTGCGTGCTCCCGACGGCATGATCTCCGAGGCCGGCGCGCTCGTTTGGCGCGACGGAAACGCTGCGAACTTCGCGCGCGGCCGCAGCGCTACCGATCCTTCGGTTTGCTTCCCACGCGAAGTCGATTACTGCTCGGGCGCGAGTCTGATGGTGCGCGCCGATCTCTTTCTCGATCTGGGCGGTTTTTCGGATGAGTTTACTCCGGCGTACTACGAGGACGTCGATCTGTGCTTCCGCTTGCGCGCGGCCGGCTATCGCGTCATGTACACGCCGGAATCGGTCGTCGTGCATTTCGAGGGCGGAACCAGCGGTCAAGACACGTCGTCGGGCATCAAGCGGTATCAGTTGGTGAACCGCAAGAAATTTGCGAAAAAGTGGGAGCATCAGTTGCTCAAGCACTTTCCGCCCGATGTCGAGCTCATCGAACGCGCCGCGCGGCGGCTCGCGGGGGTGGGAACGATCCTGGTCATGGACTCGTTCATCCCGTTCGACGATCGCTCGGGCGGTGGACGCCGCTTGCTCGCCGTCATGCGTCTCATGCGCGAGCTCGGGTGGCATGTCATCTTCATCTCGGACGAGGGAGTGGCGCACGAACCGTATGCGAGCCGCGCGCGTCTTGCCGGAGTCGAAGTTCTGCCGCATCGCGGGGACGGGTTGGCGACGATCGGTAACGTTCCGGTTCCCATCGACGTCGCGTGGATCTCGCGTCCGGACGTACTGGCGAAATACTTACCGTTGCTTCATCGGCGCACGAATGCGAAGATCATCTACGACACGGTCGATCTGCACTTTTTGCGGTTCCAACGCGAAGCCGAGGTGACCGGGCGAGACAACGGTTGGCAATCGATGCGCAAGCTCGAGATCGATTTGATTCAAAAAGCCGATTGTACGGTCGTAACTTCGGAGGCCGAGCGCGAGATGCTGGCCGCGCTCTCGCTGAGAACGCACGTCGTGCCGATCATCGAGCAGCCCACCAAAACGCACACGGCGTACTCTGCGCGTCACGGCCTTCTCTTTCTCGGGAACTACACGCACGCACCGAATGCCGACGCGGCGGTATGGCTGGTGCACGAGGTCATGCCCAAGATCTGGGAGCACATCCCGGATCTGCGCTTGATCGTTGCCGGCGCGGATCCTACGCCCCGTGTCGAGCGCCTTGCCGGTCCCAACGTTACGGTCACGGGCTACGTAGCCGACGCGAGGCCGCTCTTCGAAAACGCGCGCGTGTTCGTATCGCCGCTCCGGTTCGGTTCCGGGATGAAGGGCAAGATCGTCCAGGCGATCTCGTACGGGTTGCCCACGGTCACCACGTCGATCGGCGCCGAAGGCATCGACCTGAAGGATGGCAAGAGCGTCTTCATCCGCGAGAGCGCAGCCGACATTGCGGAGGCGGTCCTGCGTCTTTACAGTGACGAAGCCCTATGGACCGAGATTTCGAACGAGTGCCGCCGGGTGGCGCAAGCTTTCAGCCCGGATGCGGTACGAACGGCGGTGGCTGCTGCGCTACAGGCTGCGCTCGAGCAAGATCAACAGATCGGGATCGACCTCGGTCTTGCCCCGCACACCGCGTAAGAAATCGTAGTAGGCGCGCAGCACGTAGATCAGCCGCCGGAATTGCAGACGCGCGATCTTCGGTGCCACGGCACGCCAAAACGAGATCAGAAACGCGGACGTCAAATGCTGGGGGTAGTGCTTCTGAATCAAGTACAGCATGTTGCGAACCGCGTAGTAGTCGTGCACGCCGCTCTTGAAGCCGGCTGAATGACCCTCTTTGTGCCAGACGATGCTTTGCGGACAATAGAAGAGGCGCCATCCCCGCTTACGCATCTCCACGCACCAATCGGTTTCTTCGCGGTAGAGGAAATACGATTCGTCGATTGGGCCGACGTCGCGGATGACACCCGATCGAATGAACATGCTCGCGCCGATGACGTGCTCGAGTTCGATCAGTTGATCGACTGCCGCATGGGTGTGCTGACCGCGCCCGATTTGCGTATCGAGCGCCCAGCGCGGTTCCAGCCTCCCGCCGCCGAGCGCTTGGATGGTATCGGGAGAATGATACTGCATGAGGCGCGAGCCCAGTACCGCCGCGTCTGGTCGAAGCGTCAGCGCTTCCAGTAAGTAGCTCATCGCTCGGCGATCGACCACGGTGTCGTTGTTGAGCACCCAAACGTAGTCGGCGTGTAAAATTTCCAGCGCGAACCGCATACCGATGTTGTTGCCGCCGGCGTAGCCCAAATTGTCGGCATTGCGGATGAGCACGACCTGCTGCTCCGGTGCCGCGGAAGCCGCCAGCGCCTCCTCGGGTGAATCGTAGAGCGCGTACGGCAAGGGCTTGGAGACCGGACGATATTCCCATGCGACGCCCTTGGTTTCGCCCGGATGTTTGATCTCGAGCATGCCGTCGGCCCACTCCGTGAGCCGTTCGATGGAGTGGTCCTGTGAGGCGTTGTCGCAAACTACGATCTGGTGGTTCTTGTAATCGCTGCGCAGCAAGCTCTCGACGCACTCGATGGTGTCGAGCCAGCCGTTCCAATTCAGTACGACGGTCGCGACTTTGGGCGAAAATGTGCTCACCAAGGCAAGCCTTTCCGTGAGCCTGCGAGAAGGGCCTCTCGAAAGGGCCTAATGAACCGGTTTTTCTGGATGTTTGCAGTCTCGTTCGGACTGCTTTTTTTCGCACCGTCGCTCGCTTGCGCGCAGTCGCCCGTCTATCCACAGGGTATTAAGTCCCGGTCGGACATCGTCAACGGCATTTATGCCGGAACCGATGCAGGCAACTGCTGCTGGATAGCAACGCATGCGCAGATGCGCGTCGTCGTGCCGGCGGGTGCGGACACCCTGCTGCTCAACGTGTATCTGCCGAACTTCGCGGTCGAAGGCGGAGCGAATTCCCTCTACGTGCAGATCGGCGGAGCGCGGCCGGTGCGGCGCTGCTGCCTTGGGGCGGGCGAGCACGAGCTAACGATCCCGCTGCCCCGCGCGGCGCGGCGTGGCCCGCTCACGATAAAACTTTGGCCGGAGCACACGTTCGTGCCCAAGCTGATCGGACTGAATGATGACCCGCGTCACCTGAGCATGATGCTGCGAGAGGTAGGATTTCTCAATTCGGTCACCGGCGAGCGGCTCGGCGCCGGCCCCATTCCGTGGCTCCCGGCGCGCGCCGCCATCCCGCTGTTGCTCGCCGGCGGTCTTGCGGCGCTTCTGCTAACGCTTCGCCGCCCGCTCTATGGTCTGCTTGCTTTGATCGCGACCAACCCATTTTTGCTCGCCTATTCGATTCACGGCACCACGGTCACGCTCCCGAAGGTCACGCTGATCGGGGTTGCGCTCGGACTTGCACCCCGCATCGGGCAGATCGCGCGCACTCGTCCTCTGCGCACGCTGCTCGTTCTCGGCGGAGCGCAGTTGCTGTTCGTCGTGACGATGCTGCCGGGTTCCGTTCACGCCATCTTTCACGGCGCCGCGTTACGCGAAACGCTCAAAGCAGCCGAGTACCTGATCACGATCGTGGTCGCGTACGGCGCCTTTCGCCTCGATCCGGGCGAGCGGGCGTTCCGGATTGCGGTCGCGCTGATCACGATCGTCGTGACCGCGCTTGCCTTCGTGCAACTGGGGCTTCCGATCGGCGAAACCGAGTTGATCGCCGGTCACGACGTCGCGCGCATCGGGGGACCGCTCGAAGGGCCGAACCAGTTGGCCGGTTATCTCGGCGTCGTGGTGCCCGTGATGCTGGCCTTCGCTCTTCTGCGGCGACCCCTTCTCCTCGAGCTCCTTGGGCTCCCGATGGGAATTATCGCTTGCGTCATGACGTTCTCGCGCGGCGGCGGCGCCGCGCTGCTCGTTGCGGTCGTCGTTATGCTCACCATCCGGTATTTCGCCGCAGCGCGCGTGTGGGTTGGTTCCGGTGCGATCGCACTCTTCGCCGTCGTGCTCGCCCTGGCGTTCGGCGTATTTTCCGGTGCGCTACATGGCACCGTTCAGGCGCTCTTCGGTTCGACCGGAGCCGTTGCGTTCAACGGTGGGCTCGGCTCGCGCGTCGATCTCTGGCACGGCGCGTACGCCTTTTGGCGTTCGCATCCGCTCTTCGGAATCGGACCGGGAAACTTCGAACTCGAAATCGGCCGCTTTGTGCCCGGTGCCCGCACGCACGCCAACGGGATCTATTTCCAGGTGCTCGCCGAACAAGGCATCGTAGGACTGATCGCCGCGCTCGTCGTAACGGCGGCCTCGATCGGGGCGTTCGTGCGTCGGCTCGACGAACCGCTCGCACTGGGTGCGTGCATGGCATCGGTCGCCATGGCCTTTCATCAAATCGTCGATTGCATGTGGCTCTATCCGAAGGTTGCGATAATGTGGTGGCTGGTGCTCGCGAGTGCCGCGGCCGTCGTGGACCGGCGCGCGCAGAGCGCGGAGGGCGTGCAATGGAGCTGAGAATCGACCGGAGGATCGTCGATCGTTGCCGCGATCTGGCGGCGTCGATCGTCGAGCCGGTCCGCGCCTTTATCGCCGATCACTCGACCGTTGCCGTCGAGCGGTCGGTGTTGCGGCTGCTCGGCGTGGACGGCGTGACCGCCGGCGAGGTTCCGGTTCCGAATGCCATCGTCGAGGCGTTGACGCCGCAAGAGCGTGCGCGGGGAGTGGCGGTACCGTTCGGGAAGGCGCTGGCCGAGACCGGCCTCGACCCCGCAGCGCTCGGTGCGGAATTCGCTGCCGGACGTGTGACCCTCGAACAATTCGCGAACACGCCGGAAGAGGCTGCGCGCGGCGCGCTGCGAGGGTTTGTCGACGCTGCGCTCACGCGCATCCGTGCGAAACGCGGCGAACGCGAAGAACGCCTTGCGCGCCTACCGCAGCTGCCGCCGCCGCTGCTCTACGTCATCGTCGCGAGCGGAAACATCTACGAAGACCGCACCGCCGCCGTCGCCGCGGCCGAAGCCGGGGCACAGATCATCGCGGTCATTCGGTCGACCGGCCAATCGCTGCTCGATTTCGTGCCGTTCGGTCCAACCACCGAAGGCTTCGGCGGCACCTACGCGACGCAGGCGAACTTCCGTATCATGCGCGAGGCGCTCGACGAGATCTCGGAGCGCCTGGGCCGGTACGTGATGCTCACGAATTATGCGAGTGGACTGTGCATGCCCGAGATCGCGACGATGGCCGCGCTGGAGCGCCTCGACATGCTGCTCAACGATTCGATGTACGGGATTTTATTTCGCGACATCAATATGAAGCGAACGTTCGTCGACCAGCATTTCAGCCGCATGCTCAACGCGTATTCCGGCATCATCATCAACACCGGTGAGGACAACTACCTCACGACCGCCGACGCGGTCGAACAAGCGCCCGCGGTGCTCGCCTCGCAATTCATCAACGAAGAGTTCGCGCGGCGCGCCGGCATGCCCGACGAGCAGATCGGTCTGGGAGATGCCTACGAAATCGACCCCGATCTCGAGGACGGGTTTCTGTATCAAGTGGCGCAGGCGCAGCTCGCTCGGCAAATTTTCCCGAACGCGCCGCTCAAGTACATGCCGCCGACCAAGCACATGACCGGCGACATCTTCAAAGGTCATCTCATCGACGCGATGTTCAATCTGACGTCGGTCATGACGCAGCAGACGATTCACCTGTGCGGCATGCTGACCGAAGCGATCCATACGCCCTTCCTCGGCGATCGCGCCCTCGCCATCGAGAACGCGCGCTACATCATGAACACCGCCCGCCACTTCGGCGACGAGATCGATTTCAAGCCGAACGGCGTGGTGGAGCGGCGCGCCCAAGCGGTATTGGCGGATTGCGAGGATCTGCTCGGACGCGTCGCCGACGTGGGCTTGATGCACGCGATCGAGGCGGCGACCTTCGCCGACGTTTCGCGCCCGCCCGACGGCGGACGCGGATTCGACGGCGTCTTCGCCCGCGCCGCGGACTACTGGAATCCGTTCGAGGACGCGCTGGTGTATGCGGCTCGTTAAACCGTACGGCGACACGATGAACGACGGCAAGGTGCAGCTGTCATTCACGCTACCACTCGAATGGAGCGAAGCCGCCGACGAAGCCGCGCGTCAGCTCGTCGCCAAGATGGGCTTCGCCGACGTGGCGGTCGTCGAAGGCCGGCGGATCGCCGGTGGGTTCTCCTATTTCGTCGTCTACGCCAGCACGCCGCACGCCATCGACGCCGAGGCGGTCAAGGCGCCATCGGTCAAGACGCACGTGATGTCGATGGATGAGATCGACGCGTTCATACACGAGCACATCGGCCGGAAGATCCGCATCGCCGGCGCATGTATCGGCACCGACGCGCACACCGTCGGGATCGACGCGATCCTCAACATGAAGGGTTATAAGGGCGACTACGGCCTGGAACGATATCGCATGTTCGAGACCTTCAACCTCGGCAGTCAGGTGGCGGTCGAGGAGTTCGTTCGTTTTGCCAAAGAGCACGCGCTCGATGCGCTGCTGGCTTCACAGGTCGTGACGCAAAAGGGCAGCGATATTAAGAATTTCACCGCGCTCGCCGAATTGCTCGAGGCCGAGGGGCTGCGCGACCGCATGGTGCTGATTTGCGGCGGTCCGCGGGTGACCAATCTGATGGCGAGCGAGCTGGGCTACGACGCGGGCTTCGGCCGCGGAACGGTCCCGAGCGAGGTCGCAGCTTTTGTCGCGACCACGCTCGCCGGGATGGTTCGTGCTGGGCGGTAGCCAATACCGCAGGCGTGTTCAGCGACCTACTGGGCTGGTTCACGGGCAAGGATGCCAACCGACGTAAATATCCACGCAAACGGAAACCGTATCGGGCGACGGTCTCCGTCGACGGGGGGCTCACACAAAAGCCCGCGATCGGACTGGATATTAGTGGCGGCGGTTTGTGCGTTCTCACGCAAGAACCGGTCGGCCGCGACGAGTTCGAAGTACGCGCGACGATTGAAACGCGCGTCATTCGAATGCGCGCAAAAGCCGTGTGGCAAGATACCGTCTCGCATCAAGGCAAGTCGGTGTGGCGGTACGGCATGCGTTTCACCGGTATCTCGGCCGATGACTGGGACGCGATCATTCGCTACACCACCGACAAGCCGGTTGCGGAGGCGAACAAGGCGCAAGAAGAGCTGGTAACGGTGCGCATGACGCCCGACGACGCGAACCGGCTTCTGCCGATCGCGCTGCAAGAGCGCCTGCTGAACATGTTGGTCGAGCGCCGCCGCCTCGCGCCGCTGCAAGAGAACGTAACCCCGCTCGTCCAGTATTTCTACTCCGGTGTCGTGCGCCATAACAACGCGCTGGTGCACCGGCTCACGATTCAGTCGAAGGTCGTGGGTCCCGAGGGCGCCGAGATTTACGAGACGCGGTTCGTCTTCGACGACCAAGGAACGACGATCCAGGTTCTGAACTAGTGACGGCCGTTCGTGTCGTCGCGAAAGGCCTCGCGTGCCTCTTGCACGCCACGGCCTTGCGCTCCTAACGCTCGGTTCGTCACGAGTTCAGAACACCTGCTCCAGAACGATGAGGGGATTTGGCTAAGAAAACCGCGCTGATCACGGGGATCACCGGGCAAGACGGCTCCTATCTTGCCGAATTGTTGCTGGGCCAGGGCTACCGTGTCGTGGGGATGACGCGCCGCACGTCCACCGACGTCCACGAACGCATCCAGCACATCGTCGACGACGTCGAGTTCGTCTCGGGCGATCTGCTCGACCAAACCTCGATCACCTCGATCATCAACAGCGTGCGTCCAAACGAAGTCTACAATCTCGCGGCGCAGTCGTTCGTTCCGACCTCTTGGCAGCAGCCGGTGCTCACCGGCGAGTTCACCGCGCTCGGCGTAACCCGCGTGCTCGAGGCGATCCGCGCGACCGATCCGTCGATCCGCTTCTATCAGGCGTCGAGCTCGGAGATGTTCGGCAAGGTCGTCGAAAAGCCGCAGAGCGAGACGACGCCGTTCTATCCGCGCAGCCCGTACGGAGTTGCAAAAGTCTACGGACACTGGATCACGGTCAACTACCGCGAGTCATACGACATGTTTGCGCTGAGCGGAATCCTGTTCAATCACGAGTCGGTCCCAGCCACGACACCGATTATCGTAAAGCGCGGCAATATCGTCGATGTGGTGCCAATCGGCGACGTAATGCACGTACGCGAGAAAGGGTCAAACGTCCAGCGTTTCGATTTCGACGATCTGCAAGTCTGGGACGGCGAGCGATTCGTTCGCGTTCTCGGCGGGACCGCGTACAGGCACCGGCCGGTTGTCGCTAACAAGGGTGTTCGCCGCATTGAGGCGCGCTGCGGCACCGTCACGCTGACGGCGGATCATGTAATGTACACGGCCGACGGAGAGCGCCCATCGAAGCACGTGAAGTGCGGCGACCGTATGCAGCGTGCGGCGTTGCCCGAGGCGCCGTCCTTCACGAATCCCGGACTCGAGTTCGCGTGGATGCTTGGCGCTTTCGTTGGCGACGGGTCCGCGTCGAAGCAAGAAGACGGTCGCGCATTTTTTGCGGAAGTTTGGGAGCGTCAGACGCTTGGCCGGGCGTCGTATAACGCAACTGCGTCGGGCTTCCGGGCGGGGTCAATCGTTGGTGCACTGGCGTTGAACGGGGCGCCTCGCTTCATCGAGTGGCTACGCGAGGAATGTTACACCCGCGACGGGTACGAGCGCGTGCCGCGCGTTATTCTCAATGGCGGCGAGGCGGTTTGGCGCGCATTTCTCGAGGGCTACAATGCGACGGATGGCCTCAAGGCCGGAAATGGGACGTACCGATACAAGAACTTCAAAACGAATTCGCCGGTACTGGCCATGGGCTTATGGTGGATGGCGCGGAAGGCGCTCGACCAGGAGGTCGTGCTTAACGTCGAGGTTGGACCACCCGATCGCCCCGGCCCCTTCTATTCGGCGAATCTTCGTTCTCCGAATCCGATCGGGAATAAGGGCGCTCACCTGCGAAAAGACCTGGGCGAGGTGAAGCGCGTCGTCGAACATCCGCACTTCGATGGCTGGCTCTACGACCTAACCACTGAGACCGGGCGGTTTCACGCGGGTGTGGGGGAGCTGATCATTCATAACTCCCCACGTAGGGGAAAAGAATTCGTTACGCGCAAAATCACCGACGGCGTCGCGCGCATCAAACTCGGACTCGAAAAAGAATTGCGTCTGGGGAATCTCGACGCGCAGCGCGATTGGGGCTACGCCGGCGATTACGTTCGGGCGATGTGGCTGATGCTGCAGCAGACCAATCCCGACGATTTCGTGATCGCGACCGGTCGCACGCATAGCGTTCGCGACTTCGTGCGCATCGCGTTCGAGTGCGCCGGATTGGGCGACTACCAGCCGTACGTCAAGATCGATCCGCGCTTCGTGCGGCCGGCGGAGGTCGATCTGCTCATCGGCGATCCTTCCAAGGCGAAGCGCGTCTTGGGCTGGGAGCCGCAGATCACCTTCGAAGAGCTGGTCGAGATGATGGTGCGCGCCGACCTCGACCGCCTCTCGATGCTCGCGCATCGCTGAGCGATGCGCGCGGTCGTAACCGGTGCGACGGGGTTTGTCGGCCGATATCTGGTCGATGCGCTGAGCGAGGCGGGATACGAAACGCTGGCCTGCGGCGGTCCGGCCGATTCACACGTGCTTCCGCTCGACGTTACTGAGCTCGCGAGCGTGCGCGCCGCCATCGATCTCGGCAATCCCGACGTCGTCTTTCATCTCGCCGCCTCGACCTTCGTGCCCGATTCGATTGCTGCGCCGATGGCCACGTATCTGACCAACGTGCGCGGTACGGCGAACGTCGCGCAGGCGATACGAGACTCGAGCGTGCGCCTCGTCTTCGCGAGCTCGGCGGAGGTTTACGGTTCGCAGCCGCCCGAGATGTTTCCCTTACGCGAAACGTGCGCGCCGGCGCCGGCGAATCCCTATGCGGCGAGCAAAGCCGCCGCGGAAATGCTCCTCCTCGGCGAAGCGGGCAGTCTCGGACTCGACGTTGTCGTCGCGCGCGCCTTCAACCATATCGGTCCCGGGCAGAGCGATCGTTTCGCCGTTGCGAATTTTGCCTCGCAGCTGGCGGCGATCGCGGCCGGCGGGCCGCCGCTCCTCTACGCCGGGAACCTCGATGCGAAACGCGATTTTCTGGACGTGCGCGACGTCGTGCGAGCGTACATTGCCCTCGCCGAACGCGGCCGATCGGGCGAGATCTACAACGTATGCAGTGGAACGGCGCGTTCGATTCGCGAGGTGCTCGGCGAATTGATCGTTGCGGCGCACGTGCCGGTTGAAGTACGCGACGACCCGGCGCGCGCGCGGCCTTCCGACGTTCCGATTTTAGTCGGTGATGCGAGCAAGCTGCGCGCGGCTACGAGCTGGGAACCGCGCGTTCCGTTCGCGGCGTCGATACGGGATATCTACGAAGCCGCCGCCAAGAGCTAACATCCCATGGACGAACGACGTAACGACGATCTGCAGGCGCTGGTCTTCAAGAATCGCGGTTTGCTGCTCACCGTTCCGGCCGCGCTTCTCGCCGCGTTCGGAAAACCCAGCGCGACCAGCGTCGGGCTCGGGCTTCCGATCGCGATCGCCGGCGAACTCGTGCGCTGCTGGGCCGTCGGCTATTCCGGCGTGACCACGCGCGGCGACGAAGTCGAAGCGCCGCGTCTGGTGACCGCCGGTCCCTACGCGCACGTGCGCAATCCGCTCTACGTCGGAAACTTCGTCACCGCACTCGGCTTCGCGCTCGCGTTCACCGGACACAATCGCCTCGCGACCAAACTCACACTCGTCGGCGGGTCGCTCGCCGCGATGGCCGCGGTCTATGCCACGATCGTTCCGCATGAAGAAGCGTTCTTGCGTTCGCAGTTCGGTGAGGCGTTCGAGCGCTATTGCGAGCGCGTGCCGCCGGTGATTCCGCTAGCGCAGCCCGCTGCAGACGGCGAAGGCAGCTGGGATCCGAAGGTGATTCGCGACGCGGAGAGCCGGACGTTCGCCACGTTCGGCGCCATGCTCGCGATATTGGTGTTGAAAAGCCTGCGCGAGTAAGGTTCGATGTCCACGCGCCGCCGTCTCACTCTCGCGTTGATGCTTTCGTCCGGCGTCGCGGTGCTCGAGTTTTGGGGCGGCGCGATTTCCCACAGTCTCGCGCTCACGACCGACGCCGTGCACGTCTGCATGGACGTGTTCGCTTTCGGGATTGCGCTCCTCGCCGCGCTCGGCGCACAGCGCCGCGCCAACCGCCGCAAGACCTTCGGGTACGGTCGCATCGAGGTATTGGGTGCGCTCGCCAACAGCGCGATTCTGCTGGGCGCGACCGCGATTCTGGCTTATCAAGCCGTCTTGCGTTTTCGCGCACCGGTCGAGCCGCACGGTCTCACCATGACGATCGTCGCCGCAATCGGCCTAGCGGTGAATGTGAGCACCGGCCTGATTTTGAGCGGTCAGCATCACGTGAACCACAATCTGCGCGCTGCGCTCACCCACGTGTTGGGTGATTCGCTCGGTGCATCCGCGGTGATCGTCGGCGGCGTCCTGATCGCCGTAACCGGTGCGGCGTGGATCGATCCGCTGCTTTCGCTCTTCGTTGCGGCGATCATCGTGATCGGCGTGGCGCGCGTCCTGCGCGACGCGAGCGAGGTGCTGCTCGAGGCAACCCCGCCTGGAATCGATACGGCCGAGGTCGAGGCACGGATACGGGCGATCGGCGGCGTCCTAGCGGTGCACGACCTTCACGTATGGACGATCGGCAGCGGATCGCACGCGCTGTCGGCGCATCTGTTGCTCGATGAAGGCCAGCTCTCGTTCGGTGGACGGATTCTCGAGCTGTTGCGCCGTGAGCTGGCAGCGCGCTACGGTATCGGCCACGTCACGATTCAGCTCGAAACCGAGCACTGCGATCCGGGCGGGATCATCATCTGCCGCAGTGAGGAGGCGTAGGGAAGTAAAGGACTGCAGCCTTCCCGAAGCGTCCACGAGTTATGGCTCTCATGGAATCCCAAACCGTCGTTCTTTCCTTCGCCCGCACGCCGTTCGGCAAATTGGGTGGTGCCCTCGCCTCCCTCGACGCGACGACGCTGGGGGCTGCCGCTTTAGTCGGAGCGCTGCAGCGTTCCGGCGTCGATCCCTCGGATGTCGAACATGCCGCGTTCGGCGAGGTGTTGCAAGCCGGCGTGGGTCAAAATCCTGCGCGGCAGGTCGTGTTCAAATCGGGCCTAGCCAAAACCGTTACGGCGGAAACGCTCAATAAAGTCTGTGCCTCGGGGCTGCTGGCGGTAGCGACGGCTATGCGCTTGATCAACGCCGGCGCCAACCGGGTGATCGCTGCCGGCGGCATGGAATCGATGTCGAACGCGCCCTATCTGCTCAAGGACGCGCGCAGCGGCTACCGCTTCGGCGACGGCAAGCTGATCGACGAGATGATTTACGACGGGTTGTGGGACCAGTATTTTCCGATGACGATGGCCGCACAAGGAAATCTCGTCGCCGGCGAGCTGGGACTCCCGCGCGAGGACCAAGACCGATTCGCCTACGAGAGTCACCGGCGCGCGCACGCGGCACACGAAGCCGGCAACTTCGCGGACGAGATCGTTCCGATTCGGGTCGCGACCAAAGCGAAGGGAAAGATCGTCGTCGACGCGTTGCCGCAGCTGGGGAAAACGCGTGTGCCGGCGACCGTCGGCGCCCTTCGAGGCCCCTCCGGGGCACCTCAGGATGACATGATCTGGGATCACGAACCGTCGGCGCGTTTCACGCTCGAGTATGCGTCGTGGGCTCCGTTCGTCACCGGAGATGCGCCGTTCACGCTCGTCGATCGCGACGAAGCGGTGCGCGCCGACGCGAGTTACGAAGCGATGGCGAAGCTCAAACCGCTGGAGCGAGACGGCACGGTGACGGCCGGTAACGCACCGGGCGTCAACGATGGTGCAGCAGCGTTGATCCTTTCGGATGCTGCCTATGCACGCGAGCACGGCCACGAAGCGCTTGCGACCGTGCTCGGACACGCCGGCGTCGGTTGGGACTCGCCCTATCTGTGCTTCACGCCGGCCATGGCGGCGCAGAAACTGCTCGACATGTATGGATTGCGCGCGAGCGACATCGCGGTGTGGGAGATCAACGAAGCCTTTGCCAACGTCGCGATCACGTCGGCGCGCAACCTTGGTATCGGCGAGGAGAGGATCAATCTCTTCGGCGGCGCGGTTGCGATGGGTCATCCCATCGGCGCGTCCGGTGCTCGGCTCGTTGCCACGACGATCAACCAGCTGCGTAAGCGCGGCGGCGGTTACGGCATCGCGTCGCTTTGCTCGGGCGGCGGTCAAGGCGACGCGCTGCTCGTGAAGGTCGCCTAGAGCCCCTCGTTCATGATCGATTCCTCTGCCCGGGCGCAGTTCGACCTCACCGACGAACAGCGGCAAATTGCCGCGCTCGCCGCCGAGATCGCAGGGCGCGAGATCGCCCCGCACATCGCGCGGTGGGATCGCGAGCATATCTTTCCGCGAGAACTCTTCACCAAGCTGAACGACGCAGGCATCATGGGCATCGTGGTGCCGGAGGCGTACGGCGGCGTTGGAGCCGGATATGTTGCCTATGCGCTCGCGGTCGAAGAGATCGCGCGCGTCGACGCCGGCAGTGCGGTCACGCTGTCGGTTCACTCGATGATCGCTTCGGCGATCGCGCGATTGGGAACCGAGGAGCAGAAGCGCGACTGGCTTCCGAAGCTCGGCGCGAAAGATACGATCGCGGCATTCGCGCTGACCGAGCCGGATTGCGGTTCGGACGCGGCGGCGCTGCGCGCGAGCGCCAAGCGCGACGGCGACGAGTACATCCTGAACGGGCGCAAGCAATGGTGCACGAACGGCAGCGTTGCGGGTGTCACCATGGGGATGTTCCGAACCGCGGGCGGCGGTGCGCGCGGCGTCAGCGCGTTTATCATCGACAACGCAACGCCGGGCATCGTCGTCGAGAAAATCACGGAGAAGCTCGGTATTCACACCAGCAATACCTGCGATCTCGCATTCGACGACGTGCGCGTCCCCGCGACCGCGCTCCTCGGCGCCGAAAACGACGGCTTCGGTTCGGCGATGAACGCGCTCGCCGGCGGCCGAATCGGCATCGCCGCGCAGGCGACCGGTATTCTCCGCGCGTGCCTCGACCATTCGGTCGCATTTGCCAAGGATCGCGTGGCATTCGGCCGCGCGATCGGCGCGTTCGAAGGTGTTTCGTTCAAGATCGCGCAGATGGCGCTGGATCTCGATGCCGCGCGTCTGCTCGTCTACCGCGCGGCGGCGCTGGCCGATGCCGGCCGCTCCTTCGTCGTGGAGGCGAGCAAAGCGAAGCTGTTCGCTTCGACCGCCGCGCGCAAAGCCGCCGCCGAAGCGATTCAAATTCACGGCGGCTACGGATACACGACGGAATTTCCGGTCGAGCGGTTTTACCGCGACGCCAAGATCACCGAGATCTACGAAGGTACCTCGGAGATCCAACACATCATCATCGCAAGGTCCCTGTTGGGAAAATTAGACTAAAGCAAACGCACAAGCCGCCCCCGTGGTCGAGGGCGGCTTGCTGATGGCGTACGGCCGAACTGTCGAATTCACGATAGCACACCAATTCCCGAGGGACAAGGCTTCGGGGTTGGAGCGTGCGGGAATCGAACCCGCAGCGGCGTGAATTGACAGTTCGACCGTCGACACCATCGAGACGCCCCAACGCGCCATCTATCACGCAAGATAAGGAGAACGACAAGAGTCTGCCATGAATCTCATGGAGTATATGGGGAAAGAGCTCTTTCGCCGCTCGGGTATTCCCGTGCCGCGTTCGCAGCACTGCGACACACCCGACGAAGTCGCGGCATTCATCGAGCGCAATCCCGGCAAGTGGGTAATCAAGGCGCAGGTGCTGATGGGCGGCCGCGGTAAGGCCGGCAAGATCAAATTTGCATCGACGCCTGACGAGGGCCGCAAAGCCGCGCAAGAGATCATGGCGACGCCGATGCCGCCGAATCGCCAAAACCCCAACGGCGAAGAAGTGAACTCGGTGTTGGTCGAGGAGACGCTCGACGTTGCGCTCGAGTCGTACTGCGCGATCAGTGTCGATCGGACGAACAAGAAACCGGCGATCATCGTTACGCGCTTCGGCGGTATGGACGTTGAAGAAGTCCACGAAAAGCATCCTGAGTCGTTTCATACGTTCTACGTCGACACGGCGATCGGCTATTCGCCGTTCATCGGACGCGAGCTCGCATTCAAGGCCGGGCTCGACGCCGGCTATCGCAAACAATTTCCGGCGATCCTCGGCGGCATGTACGACCTGTTCTTCACCTACGGGGCGAAACTGGTGGAAATCAATCCGCTCATCTTGACCAAGGACGGCCGCGTGATCGCGGCGGATGCGAAGGTCGAACTCGACGACGACGCGCTCTTCCGCCATCCCGAGTTCAAGGAATGGCAAAGGACGTTGCCCCTCGACCCCGACGAGACGCTCGCCGCGCAGGCGGGTCTGGGCATTCGCAACTTCCGCCGGTTTCCCGGCACGGTCGGCACGATGGCGAACGGCGCAGGACTGGCGATGGCGACGATGGATGCGGTCAAGAATGCGGGCGGAGAGATCGCGAACTTCCTCGACGTCGGCGGCGGCGCAAATGCCGAGCGTGTGCGCAACTGCTACGAGTTGGTCGTCAATCACACCGGAGCCAGGGTGTTCTTCATCAACATCTTCGGCGGCATCACGCGCGGGGACGAAGTTGCCAAAGGCATCGTCGAAGCGCTCGAGGAGACGAAGGCGCGCAAGATTCCGCTGGTGATCCGCCTCACCGGCACCAATGAAGAAGAGGGGCGGCGCATTCTCAAAGCGGCCGGCATGACGCCGGTCGAAACCATGGACGAAGGCGCGGCGCGCGCGGTTGAACTTGCACGAGGGTAACAGCAAAAAACGATAGAGCTGGATCAAAAATTGCCATCCGTGCTCCGTGGGCGGCGTGTTACTCTTTACGAGGGACATGTTCCCCATACAGTGCGTCTAGAATGGAGAGGGCCGATGCTTCAGGAGTTGGATCTCAGAATTGGCGACGAGGGCGGCGAGCACGAACCGGCGATGTCGGATACTCAGGCGATCTATTGCGAGATTTCATTCTCGTGTACGAAATTCGTTAATTGCTCGGACAGCTGCTTGGAGCCGTAGGTTCGGGTAGAATTTAGCGGAAGGGAGCGTTCGGCGACGAGCGCTCCCTTCCGCGTCTTTGGGCATTTCGTCCGAGGGCGGCGGAACGCAACAAGAGCGCAACGCGCCGCTCACCGGCGGCGTCGACTCCGAGTCGGTTGCAGTGCATATGGAGGAGATCGCAGAGTCTGATGTTTCTTTCAGATTTGCCAAGAGCTAGCCCCAGAGACGAAGGCGAGGACTCGATCTCCCCGTTCATTCGACGAAGTGTCTCGCGATCGCGCGTATTTAGACCGAGGCGAGCGGCGTCCTTGAACGCCGAAAGAACCAAAGCGTCTTCACCTATATTAATGACGAGTCGGTTGAATGTCAGCGCGGCCGTTGTTATCCGATCGTCTTGCGTCTCCCGAATCGATGCCAGGATGCGTGCACACAGTTCGCTGTCTTCACAAAAAAAGCGGAGGACCTTCGCTAGTTCCTCGGGTTCGCCGTAGCGCTCATATTCAGGGTCGAACGTGTCAACGCAAACCCTCCGAACGTAGCCTTGCTGGAGCCAATCCTCCGCGTGGGAGAGCAGGCGATCACGAAGGAGAGGTTCTGCCTGCGCAGCGCAAGCTCGGACACGAATGTGCCCGTCCGGGTCCGCGTATCGCAGCCAAAACCATTGCTCTATCAGCCCAGACGTCTTGAGTGCCGTGATGGCAGAAAGCAGCGGTCCTGATACGAATCCCTCCATCGCCTGTGAGCCCATGTAGAGCTTCAGGTATGTCCACTCTGATCCGGGTCCATACCGGGAACGCTGCTGCAGCAGCAGCGGGCGCCGCACGCGCACTCCGTGTGGGATCTGGTCGTGCGGTATCAGCGCGGCAACGAATTCAACAACGTGTGCTCCGTGTTGTCCCCGTAGCCAAAGATCGTCAGGCGTGGGAAGAAATTCCCGAAAAACGAACTCGCGTGCGTTCTTTCGTTGGTCGAGTAGGATCGGCGCAGCCGCCACGGACTCGAGGTCGATAAGCAAGGTGTTGTCTCCGTTCGTCAAATTGACAAGCCCGGGTAGATCCCAATCTTCCTTCCAACGACTAAGAGTAGCGACAGCTCGTTCTATATCTGCACCGAGCTCGCTCGCGTCGAAACGCCAGGTCCGGACTGCTAATACTATCCTCCCATAACGTACGCGCGGCGTGTATCGATGCCATTCTCCGTTCCAATCGAACATGCGAGGGCGCCGGTCCATCTGTGACGCCATCATCGACAGGAAGCGGCAAAGATTCGGCGTGTTTGCGATCGTCAGGAACGCGTGGCTTTCCCGGAGTGAGAGCTGCCGCCCATGAAGCTTCGACCAAAGAAAGAATTTTTCGCCGTCAAGGCCGACCCAGACGTCACTCAGCTGAATCGGCTGCGGCTCGCTTTGGTCGAAGATTCCGATGTTAAGCTCTCTGCCAAATAACCTGGGGCGACACGTTATGTTATATACGCGTCCCTGTGGTGCGAAGGCGAGCTCAGCCGTTATGCAATCGTCTTCCGCTTCAGTGATCTGCGGCACCAGATCGGCCATGCGATCTTGGAAGTTTGGGTCCAGCGCGCTTGCGAAACGACCAAAGACCTTCCCAGCCCGGTCTGTAAAAACGAAGCCTGGCAATATGGTGAACTCGCCGGCGTTGATTGCCTCTCGCGAGCGCGCAGCGACGAAGAACGACAAGTCATGAGAGCTTCTCTGGGTCGGCGACGACCGACGAAATAATCTATCGACCTGCTCATCTGTAAGAATGACCTCGCGCGCATGCGCCCGCATCGCTTCGGCTGCGATCGACCGCATCTCGCCGATCCGTGCCTCGTCAGCATCTCCCTCAACGTCTAGCCTGTCTGGTGCCCCAATTCCTAGCTGGTCGTCTACGAGCTCTAGCAGCGGCACCATCCGCTCGGCACTCTCATAGAACCGAACGAAACGGTCGCGATAGGTCTTCAATGATTGCGGGAGCGAGAGTGCATCGAGGAATCCGCATAATTTTTCGACTTCAGCCAAAACGCCATGACCGAGGCCGCCCTGAAGTTGGGCGACGAGATCTACGTGAAACGTCGTACCGCTTTTGCTTCGCACTCCAAGCAGCGAAGCAATTGCCTCATAATCTCGGATTTTGCGCTGCGTCAAGTCCGTCGAATCTAAGCATTGGCATGCGGCGGCAGCACGTGAAAGATCGTTGTGCGGTGCGATTCGCTCGAGGCGCCTGACCAGCTCCCCGGGCGCATCGCCAATCGGCGACACCGAGAGTTCTGTTATCAGGACACCCGCGTCGATCAGGCTGTCGATAAACTGCTCAGTCTCGTGGCGGCTCGTGCCGAGATGGCGGATGATGGTTTCGGCGAGTTCTCCGATTTGTACTGGCGTGCTGCAGGTTTCTTGTGCGAGCCTTACCGCAGGGGTGCTTTTAATGGAAATGGGTCGTTGTGTAGTTACCGTTCCAAAAGGCCTGATCCGGCGAGCCGAGAGATTGATGTTCGTGATGTAGAAACGATCGCCCCGAGTTAGGCATGCGCCGTTGGTTACCACGCGGATGCGCTCGCGATGATTCGCGGCGACGGCTGCCGCTAGCTCAGTTGCTTGATGCATGTCGGGAAGAGTTCTGGTTCGCCAGCCGCTCAACGTCAACGAGGTTTCGTCACTCGGCTCGACGGAGCCGAAACCAGCGCACAACCCAAGGGGCGTAGAACGCCCTGAGCTGCGAAGGAGATAGCACATGCCGCGCAGCCAGGCTTCATCGGTATCCTTAACATCAGAGGGTGGCGCTGAGCGAAGCAGATCGTCGTAGAGCGAGCGCGAAGCAACGTACAGTAATTGTCGAACCGTCGGATCGGATTCGATAAGATCCCGCATTTGCTCGAACGGGTTACGGGCTGCGAGGAGATCGATCGCAACCTGTATCGGCAGCGCCGCAACGCGACCCACGATCAGGGGGCGTGTTCTGGCGTCGAATCGGTGCTCCCTCATGTGCAGCCACTTTTCGAGCTATGAGGCAAAGGCAGTAGCCCATGCAGGCGCATCCACGATGAATCTATGTCGTATAGGAGGGTTGCGAGCATCAGACAGACGCCGGCGAGGCCATCGAGCTCGCCGAAGGCGAGCCTTGAGTCATTATTGCTCCTGACGGTGATCGAATTGCCTTCAGCCGCAAGCCTATCAATCGCAAGGTTGACGAGGTCATCGATGGCCACTTCGAATGCGTGGCCGCTGGAATTGGCTGCGACGCTGGCATAGCAGGCGACGGTTCCCATGATACCGTGGCAAAGAGCCGCGTCGGGTAGCGCCGCCGCCGATCTGTGGTCGATTGACGCGAGACTGCTAATCGCGACCTCGCAGAGCCATTCGTCACGCGCCCACTTACCGACCGCAAAAAGAGCAGCAGCAATGCCCGCGCTGCCGTAACACCAGGTTGTCATCGGCCTGTAAATTTCATTATGACCTATCCACTGAGGCCAGCCGACAGCGTTATTTTCGGTAATGGCAAGCTCGGCGACTTTTCTGGCGTGAACTACGACGCGTGCCACAGTGGCGGGATCGGGCTTTGTCGTAAGGGCAATGATCGTCAGAGGGCCTACGACGCCGTGCGCTACCCCGATAATATTGCGGGAGGCACGGTCCGGAAAGAAGCGATTACGTGTCCGCCAACGACCTTCGCCAGAATCGAAAAGTGCAAGGAGAGACTCAACATACATGTCGGGATTGCACCCTCCTTCGAGGGCTAGCGCGGCTCTCGTCCCGGCCCAGCCGGATATGAGATCGTATGTGTCCATCTCGACTACTTCGGGGATGGTAGATAATTCCGCGCCGATGTAAGAGTCGCATTGGGCCGCCAGCCTGCCGAATTTAGGCCAGAGTTTTTCCGCGTAAGCGGCCGCCGCTCTGAGGCCCGCCAAGCCGGAAAAAAGCCCCCGGCTTGGAACGTCTGCGAAACCGGCGGCATCCTGGAGCTCTCTTCCCGCGGCTTCAGCAAATCTTTCCTCGGCTTTTGCCTGGAACAGAGCGGCAAAGAGTATCGCGTAGCCCGCATTCGATGCTAAACCCCTGCCGACCGATCGTCGGGCGCTTTGACGGTGCTCGACGAGTAACTCTGCGAGTTCCTCGAGTTTCGCGAGTGCGCGCGCTGTCGTAGTTGAAGACACGGCGAGTAGGCCGCTCACGTGGGGCTCGTGCGGAATCCGCTTACCAGAGTGCGCCGGTACTCAGACGGAGTCGTGCCGACGAGCTGCTTGAAATTTCGCGAAAATGCGCACGGAGAATATCCCGAAAGCTCGGCGAGCTGCGCTACCGAGTGGTTTGAGTATTCCAACGCTGCGAGCGCGCATTCTATGCGAACTCGCTTCGAGAAATCGCAGAATTTCATGCCGGTGCGCCCGTAGAAGTGGCGCGAGAACGCGGACGGGGTCATACCGGCGATACTTGCAGCGGCAGGTAGCCCAGAGTCGTGAGGATTATTGCGAACAAAGTCGGCGACACGTTGAAGGCTCGGAAAGTAGGAAATTAGCCGCAGCGTGCGATCATCCAGTAGTCGGAAAGGTGGAGAGGAATCCCGCCTATCATCCCCGATTTGAAAGCGTGGTTCCGGCAATTGTCGTGCACCCGTCGGCAAGTTGTTGAACTGGGCTTTTGTTCGCTCCAGGAGCATCCCTTGGTATGTAGGTCCCATGAGGCGCCTTAAAAAAGATAACTAAGAATCCCAAAGCTGAAGATTGAGAATAACCACACGATCATGTCGATTTTTTTAGATAAGAACAGCCGCGTATTCGTGCAGGGCATCACCGGCGCGGAAGGCTCGTATCATACCGGCCGCATGCTCGCCTACGGCACGAACGTCGTCGGCGGCGTGACGCCCGGCAAAGGCGGGCAGAAAACCGAGCACGGCTTGCCGGTCTTCAATACCATCGAGGAATGCCTCGCAGCTACGGGAGCGACCCATCAGTGCATCTTCGTGCCGCCGGCCGGCGCAGCCGACGCGTTGTTCGAAGCCTATGAAGCGGGCGTGCGCTTCTCCGTCTGTATCACCGAGGGCGTGCCGGTGCACGACATGCTGCGGGTGGTCGGCACCACCCCCGGTATGCGCATCATCGGTCCGAACTGCCCCGGCCTCATCTCGCCGGGGAAGTCGTCGGTCGGCATCATGCCGGGCCACGTATTCAAGGAAGGCAGCGTCGGCTTGATCTCGCGCTCGGGAACCCTGACGTACGAGGTGGTCGACGGTCTGACACGCGCGGGCCTCGGTCAATCGACCTGTGTGGGCATCGGCGGCGACCCGATCATCGGCACGACGTTCGTGGACTGCCTGCGCGAATTCAAAAACGATCCCCAAACGAGCGCGGTCGTAATCTGTGGTGAGATCGGCGGCTCGGACGAAGAAGATGCGGCCGCCTTTATTAAGGAGCACCTGGCCGGGATGCCGGTCGTGGCCTTCATCGGCGGACGCAATGCGCCCCCAGGGAAGTCGCTCGGGCACGCCGGGGCGATCATTTCGGGAGGCTTCGGGACCCCACAAAGCAAGATCGCGGCCTTCGAGGCCGCCGGCGTTCCGGTCGCAGAACGGCCCTCGCAGATTCCTGCGCTACTCTCAGAGCGCATGGCTGCTTCTTTGTCACCCCGAGCGTAGCGAAGCGCAGTCGAGGGGCGACTTCCCAGATAGTCCAAGGAGCCCTTATATTTTTAAGGCCCCTTAAAGGATGCGACCTTAGTCGAGAGAATTCGACCCACACGTCAGCTTGAGACTCGTTTGGGATGCCGCGGATGTGGCGCTCGAAATGGTCGTACGTTGGCGGTCCCGCATGTGCGGGATTGAATGTCACTCACCTTACAATTGAGGGCTATCAATGACAATTAAACGGACCATCCGTCGGATGGCCGTGGCGTTGGTGCTTCTCGTCGCATTTCTGTTTCAGGGAACATGGGCACTGGCAGGAACGACGGGCGGCCTGAGCGGCACGGTCACCAACGAGGCGGGGGCACCGGTTGCTGGAGCGGCCGTCAAGGTCACTTCGGCATCGCAAATCGCCTCCACCACGACGGACGCTTCTGGCCACTTCGTGTTTCTCTCGCTCGCACCGGACACATATACGGTGTCGATCGAGAAAGATCAATTCAATCCGATCTCACTCGCGGGCGTCACGGTCTTCGCAGACCAAACCCAGACGCTCGCGTTTACGATGCATCCGGCGCTGAAAGAAATCGCGCACGTCACCTCGACTGCGGCCGGCGCGCTCGTCAAGGCGGGCACGACCTCCGACGTCTATTCGGTGAACGCAGCGACCGCGGCCAAGGTCACGGGCCTGGGCGGCGGCGGCGGCCTCGATAACGCTTACTCGGCCATCGCCACGATGCCGGGTGCGTACGTTCCGGTCGGCCAAATGGGCTGGTACCAGAGCGTATACATCCGCGGCGGCGACTACGACCAAGTGGGTTACGAAGTCGACGGCGTTCCGGTCAACCGTTCGTTCGACAACTATCCGTCGAACACGGCGACCTCGCTCGGACAGCAAGAAGTCCAAGTGTACACCGGCGCAGCGCCGGCGGACGCACAAGGACAAGGTCTTGCCGGGTACATCAACCAGGTCATCAAGACCGGTACCTATCCGGGCTATGCTTCAACCGATCTCGGCATCGGCTTCCCGACGTTCTATCACAAGGCGAACGTCGAAGTCGGAGGAGCCTCACCGGACCGGCTCTTCTCGTACTACGCCGGATTCGGCGGCTACAACAACAACGATCGCGAGTACGATCAGTTCGACGGCGCGTCGATCACCAACACGTACGGCGACCTGTTCCTGCCGTGTCCCCCAACCGCATCGCCGACGCTGCCGTCGTGCTACGTAAACGGGAACTACATGTCCGGCTCGCCCGGCGGCGTCGAGACGCCCGGGTTCGCGTTGGCTCCGTTCTACACCGACGGTCTATCGTCGATCTACGATCGTGACAACGTCGTCAATTTCCACTTCGGCATCCCGCACAAACACGACGGCGGGCGTGACGACATCCAGTTGATGTACGAAACCTCGCAGATCAACCAGTACTACGCGAACTCGGTCGACGACTTCGCGCTCTTTACCAACCCGGCGTTTGCGGGGTACTTCCCCACCAACTCGAGCGGGCAGATCGCAATTCCCTACCCGTCGGGATTGGTCTACACCGGCGCGATAAACCAGCCGGTCAATCTCGCCACCGTCGGTTCGCAACTCTCAACCTACAACTTCCCCTTCCAGTCAACCGGCGCGACGCTTCCGAACAACACGCGCGATAACGAGGGCATCGGTGATGCCATCATCAAGGTGCAGTTCCAGAAGAACTTCGGTTCCAATGCGTACTTGCGCGTCTACGGCTACACCGATTACTCGAACTGGCTCAACTACGGGCCTTCGACAGGCACCTTAGGATACTACATCTACAACGGCGAGATTCCGCCGGACTACCAAGTCAGCTCGCATACGCGCGGCGTAAGCGCGGAGTTCGCGGATCAGTTGAATCCGGAGAACCTCGCACAGGTGCAACTGTCGTACACGACGGCCACCTCGGAACGCGCTTACGACAACACGGTGTTCGATAGCCCGTACGTCCAGATGGCGACGCTGGTAAGCTCGGCCAATCCGGACTCGGGCATCTGCTACACGGCAGCCCTCGCACCAACGGGATGCAGCGTTGCGCAAGGCTACGCTCCCTCGTATTTCTCGCCGTCCGGAGTCTCGACGGCGTGCGGAACGGTCCTCCCGGGCCCGCCGCCGACAACGGTCACCAACAACTGCCTCCCGGCGGCAGCGCCGGCCGGATACGAGTATCTGGCGACGGAGAACGGATTCGACGGTGAGTACAACACCGTGACGCCGCGCTTCTCGTCGGGCTCGATCACCGACAATTGGGATCCGACCGACAAACTGCACGTCAACGTCGGCGTGCACTACGACAACTACACGTTCGTTCCCGATCCCACTGATTACGGCGCTCGTCCGTTCTGGTTCAACGCCTGGAACAACGAGATGTGCTACAACACGGCTCAACCGGGTAGTTCAGCGGTTGCGCTTCCCACCGTCACCCCGACGGAGAACGCACAGAACGGCGGCTGTACGAGCGAACCGGGCTTCGGGCCAAGTTGGGTACCGGCAACGCTCTCCGACACGGTCAACACGGCTTCGTTCCCCGTGTGGCAGCCGCGCGTCGGTCTGACCTACACGCTCAACCCGCTCAACGTCATCCGCGCCAGCTACGGTCGCTACGACCAGGCGCCGAACACGGCGTTCGAGCAGTACAACGTGTTGCAGCAAGACCTTCCGGACTATCTCGGGCCGACGTTCTTCGCCTACGGGCGCACGAGCTCGACCTATCCGATCCAACCGGAAGTCTCGAACAACTACGACCTCTCCCTGGAGCATCAGTTCAAGGGAAGCGACTGGTCCTTCAAGCTGACGCCGTTCTACCGGAAGACGCAAGACCAGATCGAACAGTTCTATTTGAACGTGAAGACCAACTTCGTTTCCGGTCTGAACATCGGATCGCAGACGAATGAAGGCTTCGAGTTCGAACTGCAAAAGGGCGACTTCGCACGCGACGGACTCTCGGGTCTGCTCTCGTTCACGTACACGAACGCGTACGTGACCTACGGTGCGCTCTCGACCGGCGCGTCGGTGCTAACGTCGATCAACAACAACATCCAGGCCTACAACGACATGACGTCGGCCTGCGCGACCGGAACCGCATCGGCGAAACTGTGCGGTACGGGAACGACGACGCCGAGCGGCGTCGCGGTCGCGCCGTGCTACGCACCTGTGCCGGTGGGAGCGCCGGCAGGTACAACGGGAACGCCGATCGCGAGTGCGGCATCCTGTACGGCCGCCGACGTTGCCAACCCATACTGGAACGCTTCACCGCAAGCGCTCCTGAATCCAACCGGCAACTACTCGCCGTACGACCTGTTCCCGTACATTCCGGGTGCAGGCAGCTACAGCTCGTTCGTGACGCCGTACACGGCGACGCTGGTGCTCAACTACAAGAAGGGCAAGTTCGCAATCACGCCCGCACTGCAGTTCAGCGCCGGCAACCGGTACGGCTATCCTCTCGCAGAGACAGGGTACGATCCCTCGAGCTGCGGCACTCCAACCGCATTCCCGATCGGCTCTGTTTACTACGGATCCGCCGGCGGTTACGGCAGCGCTGCCGATCCGTCGACGTGCGGAGCCGAACTCGACATCCCCGACATCTCGACGGGTAAGTTCGACGACATCGGCGCGTTCATCACCCCGTCGCGGTATACGCTGAGCACGCAGCTCACGTACGATCTCAGCCCGCGCATCACCGTCGTGGCGACGCTCGCAAATATCTTCGATATCTGCAGCGGCGGCACGAAGGCCCCGTGGACCGAGAACACACCGGGACTCCCATCCAAGGCGATCTGCGGGTACGGACCTAGCGTCCAGACCGAATACGGGTTCGCCCCTGGAAACTTGTCCGCACTCACGTCGACCGGCGCTCAGCTTGCGCAACCAATCGGTTCGTACGCCTACGCGCCATTCGTCGGGTCTCTCCCCTTCAACGCCTACGTCGATTTCCGGATCAGACTGTAGACGAAGAAGCATACCTCGCATCGGCGAACGACAAGGCCTCCGCGAAAGCGGAGGCCTTCTTGCGTCACGAGCGCGAAGTGGCGCGCTGATGGAGTACGGATACAAGTGCGAGGATTGCGAGGTCGCCGTCTTTCCGACGACGACGCGCAGCGAGCTCGCATGGCTGCGTGACCGCGTCCACGTGGTCCGCGAAGTCGCAAAACATTCGGGCGCCGGCCTCGACTCGTGGATGGTGGAGGGGCTCGATTTTTTGAACGATCACGCCGGCCACTCGATCGTGCTCGTCAGCCGCGGAAAATGACGTCGTCATCCGGCCGGTGCGCAAAAAAAGAGACCGCATTGCTGCGGTCTCTTTGTCACTCCGGACCCTTCGACAAGCTCAGGGTGACAGAGTCAGGATGACATGAGCCACCCATCTGTCACCCTGAGCTTGTCGAAGGGTTATCGAAGGACAGGTATGCGGAGTTTCTCGCCGGGCATGAGCATCGAGGCTTGCAGGTGATTCGTCGCGCTGATCCGATCGATCGTCTCCTGCACGTCACCACTCGAGCTGGTGTGAGCCGACGCGATCGACCAAAGCGTATCGCCGGGCTGCACGGTGATCGTTGCGTATCGCTGCGCGGTTGCCGCGTAGAGATGCATGCTGGACAGTGCGGGCAGCGTCACCGAGAGGCTGAGCGCGGCGAGCACGATCGCCGGCATGAGTGTGACCCGTTTGCGCCTTACCACTGAAATCGCTCCTGTCATCCTGAGCAAAATCGCTCGTGTCACCCTGAGCTTGTCGAAGGGTCCATATCTTGTGGCAAACGAGCGTTCGACTACCAACGTGCCTAGATCTTGGGCCAAACAGCTGTTCGTCCCCTAGATTTTAGCACACGCCGCGCCAGAGCTGTCAAGCGTGATCCGAACGTATGTTTGCCTTTTTGGGGCGTCTGTGCTACGGTTGTACGGCAAACCCATGCCATACGGCTGGCATTGCGTTGCGTGCCTTTTCCCGGAGGGAGCCTTGACCGACAAACCTGCCACGGAGCGACAGCAGCGCATCCTCGATGTGATCCGCGCCTTCACCGCCGAGCGCGGCTACCCGCCCTCGGTGCGGGAAATCGGCGAGCGCGTCGGCCTTTCGTCCTCGTCCACGATCCATGCCCACCTCAAGGCCCTGGAACGCCGGGGCCTGATCCTGCGCGATCCCACCAAGCCGCGCGCTCTTCGCTCGGATCTCAACACGACGCGAGTGCCCGATAGCGTGGTAATGCCGATCGTCGGGAAGGTCGCGGCCGGCGTACCGATCACCGCTCAGGAACATCTCGAGGGTGAATTCGTCCTGCCGGCATCCTTCGTGCCGCGCTCGTCCGACGCGTTTATGCTGCGCGTGCAGGGCGACTCGATGATCGAGGCCGCGATCTTGGATGGCGACCTGATCATGGTCCGCCCGCAGCGCGTCGCGCGCGACGGCGAGATCGTGGTCGCGATGCTCGACGGCGAGGCTACCGTCAAGCGCTACTACCGTGAGAATGGACGCATCCGGCTGCAGCCGGAGAATCGCAGCATGGCGCCAATCTACGCGAGCGATGTCGAGATCATCGGTCGCGTCGAGGCCGTCGTCCGCCGGCTCTAGCCCGTTCGGCGCGCTCAGAGCGATCGCCGAGCTTGCGTTCCTCGCCGCGACCCGCGATGCGCTCCCCTGGAGCTTCGGCGGCCTGCTCGCGGCCTTTTTCGCCATCTTGCCCTCGGTCTCGGTACCGGGGCCCTTCATCGGCCCCTCGCTCGGCTTGCGCGTTTCGGCCGCCCTTCTGCCCGCCTTCGGCATCATGGGCCTCGTGCTGGCGCCCACGCTGGCCTGGTTTTATGCCCGGCGCGCCCATATCGATACCACCGCGGCGATCGCGGGCGCGACGCTGGGTTACCTCCTCGCGCTTCCGTCATATAGCGGAGCGCTGCTTCCCTATTTGCGTTCGGTCGGCCCAAGCGGACTGTTTCTCGCGCTCGGCGCATGCGGTGCGGTTGCTCTTGGTGCGCGCCTGGCGCGCACGGCCTGGATCGGCGCGCTGCTCACCGTCGCGCTCGCGCTGGCGCTGCGCGCGCTACACGTCGACCTGGCGGCCGCGGTCGCGCAGATGCTCGAGCCGCTAGGCCGTCTGGGCGATACGTACGCGGCGCTCGTCGTCATCGTGCTGGTGCAAACGCTGCTGTGGACGATCGGCATCCACGGCCCTGCGCTGCTCGCCGCCGTTGTGACGCCGGTGTACCTCACGCTGCAAATGCAAAATACGCTCGCCTACGATCATCACCTGAGTCTACCGCACATCGTCGTGGTCTCGCTGTTTCTCTTCATCTTCCCCGGCGGGGCGGGATCCACGTTGCCGCTCGCCGCGCTGCTCGTCTTCTCGCGCGTGCCGCGACTGCGTACCGTCGGACGCGCGACGATCGTGCCGGCGGTCTTCAACGCCAACGAGCCGCTGCTCTTTGCCGTTCCGGTCGTGCTCAATCCGTTTCTGGTGCCGCCGTTCATCGTCGCGCCGCTACTGCTCGCCACGACGACATACTTTGCGGTCGCGTGGGGTTGGGTCGGGCGCCCGATCTACTACGTGCCGTCCTCGGTTCCCACCCTGATCTCGACGTATCTCTCGACGCTCGACGTACGGGCGATCGCGCTCGTCCTGATCAACGTTGCGCTCGCAACCGCGGCCTACTTGCCGTTCGTGCGCGCCTACGAGCGCCATCTGCAGCACGAAGCGCTCGAGGCGGCCGCATGATCGAATTGCTGTGCGAACGCTTTACGATCGGGGGAACGGTTCGGGAGGCCGCACTCCGCGCGTACGAACGCACGCGCGATCTCACCTATCCGGCGCAAGCACAAGTGAAAGTGCGCATGCTGCGCGCCTTTTTCGACGAAGGCATCGACGAGAGCGAACTGGCCGGAACCAGCGGCTACGGCTACGACGACGCGGCACGCGCGCGCTACGAGTCGCTGCTTGCGCGCGTCCTCGGCGCGGAGCGCGTGCTCGCGCGCCTCTCGATCGTGAGCGGTACGCATGCAATCGTGACCGCACTCGCCGCTTGCGTTCCGCCGGGAAAGCGATTGATCGCCGCCGCCGGCGCACCCTACGACACCTTGCGAAACGCGATTTGCGACGCGCCGCATTCACTGACTGCGCAGGGCGCCGTTTATCAAGAGATTGCGCTGCGCGACGATGGAACCCCGGACCTCGACGCAATCGCGCGTGCAGCGGCGCAAGCCGATGCGGCCGCGGTTTTCGTGCAGCGCTCGCGGGGTTATGCGCCGCGTCCTTCGTTGGACATTGCGGCGTGCGAACGCATCGCCGCCGCGGTCAAAAGCACCGCGCCGCGCGTCGCCGTGCTGGTCGACAACTGTTACGGCGAGCTCGTCGAGGAGGCAGAGCCGAGCGAGGCAGGCGCCGATCTGGTGATGGGCTCACTGATCAAGAATTTGGGCGGGTCGCTCGCTCCGGGAGGCGGGTATATCGCCGGCCGCTCGGATTTGCTCGAGCGGGTGAGCGCGCGCCTCTATGCTCCGGGTCTACGCGGTGCACTGGGACCAACGCTTGGATTCGGGCGCGCCTTCATTCAAGGTCTTTTCCTGGCGCCCGCGATCGTCGAACAAACCCTTCGCGGTCTCGATTTCGCCGCCGCGCTTTTCGAAGAATTGGGGTTCGAGGTCGATCCGCAGCCGGGCGCACATCGCACCGACATCGTGCAGGCGATTCGGCTGGGAGATCCCGGCCGGTTGCTGCGCTTCGCGGGCGGATTGCAGTCGGCGATGCCGGTCAACGCGCGTTTTCGTCCTGAACCGGGCCCGGTGCCGGGCTACGCCGATCCGGTCGTCATGTCGAGCGGCGCCTTCGTGAGCGGAGCGACGATCGAGCTCTCTTGTGACGCGCCGCTTCGCGCGCCGTACGAAGTCTATCTCCAAGGCGGAGTCGTCGCCGAACACGCGATGCTCGGCGTACTTCTGGCCGCGCAAGCGCTTGCTGCGGGCGATACAGCTGAAGGCCGAGGCGCGCGCACAGAGAAGAACTCCCACCGGTGAGTACTCAAGAGGATCGCTCGCACGAGCGCCGCTTCTATCGCGCGGTTGTGGATTTCCCGGTCACAATCATCGTTCCGGGGCATGAGTTGGTGCTGGTTGGAACGGCAATCGACCTCAGCCGCGGCGGTATGCGCGTCGCAACCTCGACCGATCTACCCGCAGGCCAACCAATCGTCTTGCGCTTCACCCTGCCGGAGAGCGATCGCGAGATGCTCGTCCGTGCGAAAATCGCGCTTACGTTTTATGACGCCGCGAGCAAATTCTACGCTCACGGCGTCGCCTTTACGCAATACACGTCGAGCGATCATGAAAAGATCGCCGCGTTCGTGGCTGCCAAAGAAACGGCGAAGTAACGACGGTTAGGCCGTGCGCGATTCCCCGAGAAATCCGTAGAAGAAGTAACGGTTGCCGTCGTTGGTCGTAATGATGATGCGCGTGTCCTGAATCTCGGCTGCCGTGATCGTCTTGCCCACCAAGGTCTCGAGAATCGCCTGCGCCTGCAGGAATTCCGCCTCGCGCAAGGCATCCGGCTCTACTTCTATGAGCTCCAGCAACTCGTCGATCCGGTCGTTCATCGTCACCCTATGAGTAATCGTCCTAACGGTCCTTTTTGTTAGTTCCAGGTTAACAGGGCCCGGCTGCCCGACCAGGAGCCGGGCGGTTGCGCCAGAGAAGGGCACGTCCCGATGTATCTGCTCGAGGTCCTGAGCGGGCCACTAGACGGGAAAACTTGGACTTTCGAGAGCGAAATCACGATCGGACGCGACGATTCGGTCGCGCAGGCGTGTATAGCCCTCGATCGTTATGTTTCCCGCAAACATGCGCACGTACGCATAGACGGCGAAAATCTTCACCTCACGGACCTGGAGAGCCGGAACGGAACCAAGGTGAACGGCGAGCCGGTGAGCGGCGATGCCACGCTCGAAGTCGGCATCCCGTTTATCGTCGGCCGCACGGTGCTGCGCGTCACGCGTCTTTAGGAGAGGTTCCTAGCTTCGTGCAAATCGCCGCGACGATCGCGCAAGCTCGTGCGCTCTTCGACGTGCTTCCTCGCCCGCTTGGTTTCGTGCCTACGATGGGGGCCTTGCACGAGGGTCACCTGGCGCTCGTTCGACGGGCCCGGGCCGAGTCGGCCGCGGTCGCGGCGTCGGTCTTCGTCAACCCCCTCCAGTTTGCGCCGGGCGAAGATCTAGCCCGCTACCCGCGCGATCCCGAAGGCGATCGAGCCAAGCTGGCTCAGGCCGGGATCGACGTGCTCTTCGCGCCCGGCGTCGAGGCGATGTATCCGTCCGGCTTCAGCACCTCGGTCGACACCGGCCGCCTCGCAGAGGTCTTCGAGGGCGCGATCCGGCCGGCGCATTTTCGTGGGGTCGCCACCGTGGTTTGCGCGTTGCTCAATGTGGTTCGCCCCGATGCGCTCTACCTCGGACAGAAGGATGCGCAGCAGACGGCGGTCGTACGGCGAATGGTCCGCGACTTGGAGATACCGACGACCGTGGTGATCGTTCCCACGCAGCGCGAAGCCGACGGCCTCGCGCTCTCGAGCCGTAATGCCTATCTCTCCGCGGAAGAGCGGGAAGCCGCGCCGTCGCTGCACCACGCGCTTCAGGCCGTGCGCCTCGCGATGGCCGGCGGCCGTTCCAAGGCGGATGCGATCGCGGCGGGACGTGCGCGGCTACACCCGCTCGCCCGGCTCGACTACCTCGACGTCGTCGACGCCGACACGTTCGATCCGATCGATTCGCTCTCGCCGCCGGCGTTCGTCATCGGCGCGGCTCGCTTCGGCACGACGCGCCTGCTCGACAATTTGTGGATCGAGTGATCGCGCCATGAACGACGCGCGCATATTGATCGGCGTGTGCGGCGGAATAGCCGCCTACAAAGTCGCGGCGCTGACCAGCACGCTGGTGCAGCGCGGCGCGGCCGTCGACGTCGTGATGACGCCCGAAGCGGAGCGGTTCGTCGGTCCCCTTACGTTCTCGTCGCTTACCGCGCGCCCGGTCTACACGTCGCTATGGGACGCGCCCGAGCGCATTCCGCACATCCGCCTCGTGCGCGAGGCGCAGGTGATGCTGATCGCGCCCGCGACCGCGAACGTCATTGCCAAAGTTGCGCACGGTATCGCTGACGATCTGGTGACGGCTGCGGCGCTGGCCGCGCGTATCCCGATCGTGATCGCTCCGGCGATGAACGCGGCGATGTACGAGGACGCTGCGACGCAGACGAACCTGCGCGCGTTGCGCGAACGCGGATATGAGTTCGTCGATCCCGAGCGCGGGTTCTTGGCCGAGCGCGAGAGCGGCATCGGACGTTTGGCGAGTGAGGAGTCGCTGCTCGAGGCGCTGACGCGCGTGCTGAGGCGAACGCAATCGCTCGCGGGCGTGCGCGTGCTCGTGACCGCTGGTCCGACCCGCGAGGCCTTCGACCCGATTCGGTTCGTCAGCAATGCGTCGACCGGATCGACCGGTATCGCCATCGCACGTGAAGCAGCCGCCCGCGGCGCCGACGTCGCGCTCTTACTCGGCCCGACGCTCCTCGAGCCCCCGCCCGGGGTGAGCACCTATCGCTTCAACACGGCGCAGGAACTGCTCGACCTCGCGCTCGAGCACGGCGCACGGGTGGATTTGGTCGTTGCCAGCGCGGCCGTGTCGGACTGGCGTCCGCAGACTCGCGCCGATTCGAAACTGAAGAAGACCGACGACGATTTGACGGTGCGCCTGGTGCGCAATCCCGACGTGCTGGCCGCCATCGCGCAGCGCAACGACGAGGCGTTTTTCGTGGGATTCGCGGCCGAGACCGACGAGCACGAAACCAACGCGCGTGCGAAACTCGAAGGCAAGGGGCTCGACGCGATCGTCGTCAACGACGTACGCGGCGAGCGCGGTTTCGGGACCGGTGAGAACACGCTGACGCTTCTTTGGAAGGATGGCCGCAAGGAATTGGGTACGGCAAACAAAGCGGAACTCGCGATGCGCCTGCTCGATGCGATCGAGGCGCTGCGCCGCTGATGTTACTGGTAATCGACGTCGGCAATACGGAGACGAAACTCGGTTGCTTCAACGACGGCGCCCAAACGCTGGTCCATCATTGGCGGGTCACGACCGAATCGCGACGGACGGCCGACGAGTACGGTGTGTTCTTCACTCAGCTCTTCGCTACCGCGGGCGTGCGCTCGCGCGAAATCGACGCGGTCGCGATTGCGAGCGTGGTGCCGCGGCTGGATCATACGCTCGTCGACGTCTGCGAGAAGTTCTTTTCGCTGACGCCGCGCATGCTCGAGGCGCAGCGCCAGCGGCTCATCGCGGTGAAGACCGATCGCCCCGAAGAGGTCGGCGCGGACCTGATCGCCACTGCGATCGGCGGACGCGAGCGCCACGGCGTTCCGTTGATTTTGGTGAGCTACGGCACCGCGACCGTGTTCATGGCGATTTCGGCGCAAGCCGATTACCTCGGCGTAGCGATCGCGCCGGGAATCAACATCTCGATCGACGCGCTGATCGGCCGCACCGCCAAGTTGCCGCAGATCGCGCTCGATGCTCCGGCGCATACGATCGGACGCAACACGATCGAAGCGCTGCAGTCCGGTATCATCTATGGTTTCGTCGGGCAAACCGAAGCGATCGTCGCGCGCATCCGAGCCGAAATGGGTGTGGAGGCCGCGGTTGTCGCTACCGGCGGATTGGCCGAAGTCGTGGCCAAGCACACGACGATCTTCAACGCCGTTGACCCGCATTTGAGTTTGTACGGTTTGCGTGCATTCGCACGAGACTGAATCAAAGTGCAGATACGTGCGAATTTCACTTAGCTAACGTTTATGCTGACTTAACTTCGGGACGGTAGACTAAAGAACGTTTTCCTGAGTCTGCTTTATTGGAGGAAGTCTTGCACAAGCGTTTTTCTGCGGCGGGTGCGCTCGTTGCGCTTGCCGTTTCCGCCTGTGGTGGTGGAGGTAATGGTGTTGCACCGGCCGCCGGCACAAACTCTGCACAGTATGTGATCGGATCGCTCGCGCAGCCTTCTGCGACGACGGCGCCGAGCAACGCCGTGAGCAATCCCGGTTTCGAGAGCGGATCGCTCTCCCCATGGACGTCGTGCGGCACCGTGAACGACGTTTCGGTGACGACCGCGAAAGCGCATAGCGGCAGCTATAGCACGCTCATCGGCACGACCGCGAAGCCGGAAGTCGATGGGACCGCAGCGGTCTGTCAAACAGTGACCGTACCCACCGGCGGGACGTTGACGTTTTGGGTGTACGAAGGAACGACGGATACGATCGAATACGTCGATCAAGAAGCCGACATCCTGAGCGCGAGCGGGTCGAAGCTCACGCAGCTGTATTCGGAAGCCGAATCGACGAACGGGTGGGAAGAAAAATCGTTCAGCTTGAGCGCCTATGCGGGCCAGACGGTGCAGCTCTATTTCGGTGTCAAGGGCAACGGCTATTCGAAGGATTATGTTTACGAATATCTCGACGACGTCTCGCTGACGGGTTCCGGCGCGAGCGCCTCTCCCTCTCCAACCGCATCTCCGACGGCGACGCCGACGAGCGCACCGACCGCCACCCCGTCGCCGGCGTACGCGTGCAACAACGCCGGCTTCGACACCGACCAGTCGGAGTTCGCGAGCGGGGAGATCTCGTCGGATCAACTCGTCGACGTCTGCGGCCAAGTGACGCAAGTGCTGGCTGCGAAGAAGACGAGTAGCGGCGATCACGGCTACTTCTACGTCTCGGTAGCCGGTGCCGCGAGCCCCGGTACCATCGAGATCGTTTCGAACCTTGACGCGATGGGTGAGGATCCCAACCCGCCGCCCACCACCTGGCCCTGGGTTGCCGCCGGCGACTACGTCTACGTGCAGGGCCGCTATTACTACGACAGTTCCAGCAGCCAGGGCATCGACTGGACCGAAGACGACACCGATAGCAATTGGGAGCACACCGGCTACGTCGTCGTCTGCAACGCGGCCGGCACCAGCTGTAATTTGTACGAATAGAGGGACATGGTATAGTAGGGGGCGCGATGCCCCCTACCGTCTCTCCGCTGCGGATCGGCAGCCATCAGATCTGGCCGCCGCTCGTTCTCGCGCCCATGTCCGGCGTCACCAACCGGACGATGCGCGCGCTCTATAAGCCCTTCGGCCTCGGACTCACCGTCACCGAGTTCGTTTCTTCGAACGCGCTCAAGTACGGCAGCAGGCGCACGATGGAGATGATCGATCAGCACGGCCTCGAGAAGCCGGTCTCCACGCAACTCTGGGGCGACGATCCGGCGACGATGGCCGCGGCGGCGAAGGTCGTGCGCGAATGCGGTGCCGACATCGTCGACATCAATTTCGGCTGTCCGGCACCGAAGGTGACCAAGACCAACGGCGGCTCCGCCTGCCTGCGCGACGTCGATCGCTGCGAAGCCATCATGAAAGCCGTCGTAGACGCCGTCGATTGTCCGGTCACGATGAAGATGCGTTTGGGCTGGAGCGAGAGCGATCTGGTGTACGTCGACGTCGCCAAACGCGCGCAGGCCGTAGGCGTGCAAGCCGTCACGCTGCACGCGCGCACCGCCCGCCAGTTCTACAAAGGTAATGCCGACTGGCAGCATATCGCTGCGCTCAAAACGGCGATCGATATCCCGGTCATCGGCAACGGTGATCTCGACGATCCGCAGATTGCGATGCAGCGCATGTGCGAGAGCGGGGTCGATGCGATCATGCTCGGCCGCGGTACGCTCGGAAACCCGTGGCTGATCGCGCAGATCGCCGATCTGATGGCCGGGCGCGAGATGCGCGCCATGCCGTCGGCGGCGGATCGCTTGCGCTTCTGTATCGTGCATTACGGCGCGATGATCGCGGAATGGGGAGAGGCGCGTGCCGTGCCGCAGATGCGCAAGCACGTGGCGCTCTATCTCAAAGGGATTCCGGGAGCCGCAGTTCTGCGCGAGCGTATGATGCGAATCGAAACTGCCGACGAAGCGATCCGGGTGATCGAAGAGACGATCGCGCGCGCGGAGTCCGCGGCGGTGGTCGCGGCGTGACGTGTCCATCGACGTCGAACTCGTTCCGTTTTTGACGCAGCTGCGCGAGCTCTACTCGCAACCGCGTGGCTTCGCGCGCTTCAAGGAATATCTCGATATCCTGCGCTCGCAGACCGGTGAGATGGAGCTGCCGATTTCGAACGTTAATCCGATGGCCAAGCCGCAGGTTTTGGAGTATGTCGAGCAGCTGATTGCGCTCGATGCCGAGAGCGAGGCGCTCCAAGCCGCGCGAGACGGCGCGCGGCGATTCGACGGCGTCGACGATGCGTTGCGGCTCATCGTCATCGTCGCCGACGATGCGCAGGGCGGCTGGACGAATCGATATTTCACCGAGTTCGCGCATCGCTACGAACGTAAGCACGAGGTCGCACGAGGTTGGGCAACGGTCATGTTGTGGAGCAGCGAGCAGCCATCGCCGAATCTCGTTCGCACTCGTGCGTTAGAGACGCTGTATCGAACGGTCGACGAACGCGCACACGGCCCGGTCCGCACGTTGCGCGAGATTCTCGACCGTGAGATGCGCACGCAGCGTTTCGCCGGTACGACGAGCCGCTACGAAGAGCCCGCGTATCGTTCGAAGGTCGAGCCGTACTTGGATTCGCGCGCGGCACCGATCGTGTTCGCAGCGCTCTACGGTGATGCCGCTGCGGAGTCGCTCGGCTATCCTCCGCTCGGTATACCTGAAAGTGAAAGAGGACCGCTTGCGCGATCCCCTCTCGTGTAGCTTACGGATGTAAGCACCCCTCCGACTAAGTTCCCTGACTGTATCGCGGGTGACCGAGCCGCGTCAAGGAACCTAGCGGAGCGGATGGCGCCCGGTAGGACTCGAACCTACATCGTCCCCTTAGTCGGAGGGGTGCTTTATCCGGTTAAGCTACGAGCGCTGCCGTACGATCACGCGGAGGGATCGCATTGACAAGAGGCACCGTTGAAGATCTCGCTGCCGAAGTGTTCGAGAACTATAAGAACTTCATCAATCCGCCGCTGGCACGGGTGATGAAACTCTCGGGCTCACCCGTCGAAGTGCGCGCGTCGGGCACCACGATCTGGGATCAGAACGGCAAGGCGTATCTCGATTTCGCCGGCGGTTACGGCGTATTCACGCTGGGCCATTCGCATCCGCGCGTGATCGCGGCCGTGCGCGAGCAGATGGAGGCGATGTCGCTCTCGGGCAAGACGATGTTCAACGTGATGCTCGGGCGCGCGGCGAAACGGCTCGCGGAAATCGCTCCGGGCGATCTGCAATACTCGTTCTGGTGCAACAGCGGGGCCGAGGCGCTGGAGGGCGCGATCAAGCTCGCGCGTGCCGCCACCGGCCGGGCGAAAATCGTCTCGACGCAGGATGCCTATCACGGCAAGACGCTCGGGGCGCTCTCGATCAGCGGGCGCGAGGCGTTTCAAACGCCGTTCCGCCCGTTGCTCGCCGACGTCGATCATGTCGCCTTTGGCGATGCGACGGCGCTCGACGGCGCGCTGCGTGATGCCGCCGCGTTCGTCGTGGAACCGGTGCAGGGCGAGGGTGGAGTGAACGTACCGCCGCCAGGGTATCTGCGCGCGGCGCGTGAGGCCTGCGACCGGACCGGCGCACTGCTGATCGCGGACGAAGTACAGACCGGCCTCGGACGCTGCGGCTACCTGTTCGCGTGCGAACGCGACGACGTCGTGCCCGACGTGATGACGCTGGCCAAGGGGCTCTCGGGAGGCATCATTCCCGTCGGCGCGTACATTGCGCGTCCCGATGCATGGAACCGCGCGTACGCGAAGGCGCCGTTGATCCACACCTCGACGTTCGGTGGAAGCGAGATTGCGTGTGCGGCGGCGCTGGCCGCGATCGACGTGCTGCTCGACGATGATCTCGTCGCCAATAGCCGCGCGCGCGGCGAGCAGCTTCTCGACGGCGCTCGCGCGATCGCACTCGAGTATCCGCAGGTGATCCGCGAAGCGCGCGGTCTCGGCTTGCTCGTCGGGATCGAGCTGACGAACGAAGGCTACGGCGGCTGGATCATCCCCGAGATGCTCAAGGCAGGCGTCACGGTCGCGTGGACGCTCAATCAGCAGCGCGTGATCCGGTTGGAGCCCCCGCTGATCGTGACCGAGGGCGAAGTCGAACTCGCGCTCGCGGCGCTCTCCGCAGGGGTGGCGGCCGCCGCCGAGAAGCTGGGGCGCTTGTAAGCGTCGAATGCGGCGCTACAATGCCCTACGCAGAATCCAGAATCGCGATCGCCGCTTCGGCCCGCGCCGTCTACGAGCTTGCGAAAGACCAGGAACGCTTTCCCGAGTTCATGCCCGACGTGGAGACCGTTCGGGTGCTCGAACGGCATCCCGACCGCGTGATCTCGCGCTGGAAAACACTGGTCGAAGAGGCGCCGATCGAGTGGACCGAAGAAGACCGCTTCGACGACGGCGCGCTGCGCATCGACTACGCGCTGCTGGAGGGGGATCTCGACACGTTTCAGGGTGCCTGGACCTTCGAAGAGCGCGACGGATTGACGCACGTGCTTTTGACGGTCGAGTATGATTTCGGCGTACCGACGCTGGCCGAGCTGATCGGTCCCACGCTGCAGCGCAAGGTGATCGAGAATAGCGAGATGATGCTCAAAGCCTTGAAAGAGCAAGCCGAATGCGAATGAGGATTGGGGGCCCCGTGCGCTTTGCGCATGGGGGGCGCGGAGCCGAAGGCGCAGCGCCGCTCAGAACAATCGGGGTCCCCGAAGTGCGGAGCACTTTGGGGTGAAATTCTGTTTCGTCATTCATCCGCTCTCGCTCGAAGACGTGGCGCGCTACGAGCCCGGCGCGGCCGGCAAGGGCGCTCCGATCATCCGCAAGATCATGGAATGGATGCCGCCCTGGGCGGCGGTGCATGTCACCGGCGTGCGCACGCCCGACGGCCGTGAGACCGAAGGCTGGTTCGTGACGGCGCCGCTGCTTCCCGAACAGATGATCGAGTTTCCTCGCGAAGAGGTGTACAAGCGGATCGTGCGCGCGATCGAGATCGGCGCCGAACTCGGCGCGCAGGTGGCGGGGCTTGGGGCCTTCACCGGCGTCGTCGGCGACGGCGGGATCACGGTTGCCGAGCGATCGCCGATTCCGGTGACGACCGGCAATTCGCTGACCATCGCGGCCGGCATCCAAAGTTTGTTCCGCGGCGCGCGTGAAATGGGCATCGATCCCGCGGCCTCGACCGCAACGGTCGTCGGCGCGACCGGCTCGATCGGCGGCGCGTGCGTGCAGCTGATCGCCCCGCACGTGCGCGAGCTCATACTGGTCGCACGCAATAACACGCGCCTGGCGAAGTTCGCTGCGCAGATGAAGAGCGAGCTTCCGTGTTCGGTCTCCTTCACGACCGACATTTCCGACGCCGTTCGGCGCTCGCAGCTCATCCTCACCGCCACCTCGTCGACGCAGGACGTCATTCAACCGGAAGATCTGCTGCCCGGAGCGGTCGTCTGCGAACTTTCCCTGCCGCACGACGTCAGCCGGCGCGTCGCGCTCGAACGGCCGGACGTGCTCGTCACCGAAGGCGGCAACATGGTCGTGCCGGGCGATCCGTTCTTCGAACGCGTGCGCGAACCCGGAACCGCCTTCGACTTGAATCTCCCGCCCCGCACGGCGCTGGCGTGCATGAGCGAAACGATGGTGCTGGCGCTCGAGAACCGCGCCGAACCCTACACACTGGGCCGCGGCATCGACGTGAACAAAGTCGTCGAAATCGAGTCGCTCGCCAAGCGCTGCGGCTTCACGCTCGCCGACATGCGCGCCTTCGACGCCGCGATCACGCCGGAAAAAATCGCCGCGACTCGCGCAGCGGCAGCAATGTCAATTGGGCGCGCCCTAGGGGGATCACGAGCAGAAGGCGATCATGAGCGCGCCCTGGGCTGGGGGCCCCACGAAGTGGGGGGCGCGGAGCTTAGAGCGGAGCGCCTTTCAAATTGAAGCGCGTCGTCTCGGTTTCGCTTGGTTCGTCGACGCGCGATCATCGGGCGGTCGTGAAACTGCTCGGCGAAGAGTTCGACATCGTGCGCGAGGGCGTCGACGGCAAGCTCGATCGCGCGATCGCGCGCGTGCAGGAGCTCGACGGCACGGTCGATGCGATTGGACTTGGCGGCATCGACGTGTATCTCTACGCCGGTTCGAAACGCTACGCGCTGCGCGACGGCCTGCGCCTGCTGCAGGCGGCGAAGATCACGCCCGTCGTCGACGGGAGCGGGCTGAAGAATACGCTCGAACGCAACGCGGTGCGCTACATGCAGGACGAGCTCGGCATCCATTTGCGCGGCAAGCACGTGTTGATGGTCAGCGCACTCGACCGCTTCGGGATGGCGCAGGCGCTCGTCGATGCGGGGGCCGACGTGCTCTTCGGCGATTTCATCTTTGCGCTCGACAAGGACATGGCCGTGCGCGATCTGCACACGTTCGAAGAGATGGCCGAGAAGTATCTGCCCGACGCGTGCAAGCTGCCGTTCCAATTCTTCTATCCTACGGGTAAGAAACAAGAGAAGCCGCCCGAGCCGAAATATCCGCAGTATTACGAGGAAGCCGATATCATCGCCGGCGACTTTCACTTCATGCGCCAGTTCATGCCGCCGCGCCTCGAGGGCAAGATCGTTTTGACCAACACGGTCACTGCCGCCAATGTCGACGAACTGCGCGAGCGCGGCGTGAAGATGCTGATCACCACGACGCCCGATTTCCAGGGCCGCTCGTTCGGGACGAACGTGGTCGAGGCCGCGCTGCTCGCGCTGCTCGGGAAGCGCTGGGAAGAGGTCACCGCCGCCGACTACGAAGGCGTGCTGCGCGAATTACATTTGCGTCCGCGGGTGATCGCACTGAATTGACGCGCCGTCTGCCGCGCGTGCTGCACCTCTTCGATATCTCGGTGCTCGCATCGGCGTCGATGGGCCCGGCCTATTCACTTGCCTCGACGCTGGGGCCGATCGTCGTCGCGGCCGGTTTCGCGGCGCCGCTTGCGTTTATCGCGCTCTCGGTCATCATGCTCTGCATCGCCGTCTCGTTCGCGCATCTCTCCCGGGTCGCACCGAATGCGGGCTCCTCTTATTCGTGGATCGGGATGGCGTTCGGGCGCCGCGCCGGCGCGTACGGCGCGTGGCTGTTGCTGCTCTCGAATTTCTTTGCGACGATGGCGATCGCCGTGCCGGCCGGTATCTACACGCTCGCGCTCGTCGCGCCCGCACACGCGCAAGATCCGGTCGCGGCGGCCGCAATCGGTGCCCTCTGGATCCTCGGAAGCTCGGCATTGCTCTACGCCGGCGTGCGCCCGACTGCGCTGGTGACGTTCCTCGCGCTCGCACTCGAAATCGTCGTGCTGCTGGCCAGCGCGCTGGCCGCCGCGCTGCATCCGCACGTCTCGGCGCATGTAACCGCAGCCTCGACGGTGCTGCCGGCGTCGTTCGGCGTCGCCGGATTCGTTTCGGCAATGACGCTGGCAATTTGGATGAGCGACGGCTGGGAGGTGAGCGCTTCGACCAGCGAGGAGGTCCAGGATTCGCCCGCGGCGTCGGGACGCGGCGGAATCGTCGGGCTGGTGCTCACCACGGTGGTGCTGGTTCTGTGTATGTACGCCTACCTTCATCTCGGGAATTTGCAGGGCTTTGCCGGGAACCAAGCCGACGCGCTGGCCTACGTCGGATCGCTCCTCGGCGGTGCCTGGTGGCGCCTTGCGATCGTCGTCACCGTGCTGCTCTCCACCCTCTCGACGCTGTGGACGACGATTCTGTACCTTTCGCGTTCGGTCTACGCGATGGGGCGCGACGGCGTGTTGCCGCGCGCTCTGGGTGCGCTGGACGCGCGCGACGAGCCGCTCTGGTCGCTCGCGCTCGTCGCGGTCCTGGTGACGCTGTGCGAACTGATCACCGGTTTCTCAGCGAGCGCAGCCGCTCAATTGAATCTCGTCCTCAACTCGAGTTCGGTCTTTCTCGGGCTCTTGTTCGTACTTTCCGCGGCGGCGGCGGCGAAGCGTTTCTGGAGCGAGCCGGCCGTACGCTTGGGCGGCGTGCTCGTGCCGCTCGCCGGCGCGCTGGCGCTGCTGGCCGTGCTGGTGGCAACCGTGCTCGTCGAAGACCGGACCCTCCAAGGATACGCTTGCGCCGGAGTCATGTTGGGTATACCATTTGCGCTCTGGCGCGGCCGGACGCTACGAGGGTAGGGTTCCGGGAGGAAGGGGAACGGTTGGGGTCCCCCAAACAAACCGCGCCAGCGTCCTTACCGGGCGCCAAAATTATGTGCTACGGGGTCGCTGGGTCTTTCCTTGAACGATAAAGAGACTATCCTGACTGCGGAGGGGCTGCAGAAGCTCCAAGAGGAGCTCGACGAGCTCAAGACGGTCCACCGCAGAGAAGTCAACGATCGCATTCGCCAGGCCAAAGAGTACGGCGACCTGAGTGAAAACGCGGAATACGAGGACGCCAAACAAGAGCAGGCATTCATCGAAGGGCGCATTCTCAAGCTCGAGGCGATGATTCGCAACTCGCGGATCATCGATGAGTCCG
The DNA here is from genome assembly GCA_035502855.1 of Candidatus Baltobacteraceae bacterium. Classification (NCBI taxonomy): domain Bacteria; kingdom Bacillati; phylum Vulcanimicrobiota; class Vulcanimicrobiia; order Vulcanimicrobiales; family Vulcanimicrobiaceae; species Vulcanimicrobiaceae bacterium. Next base: position 51,087 of record DATJTX010000018.1, on the reverse strand, counting down.
AGTATGCCGCCGACGAAGTCCATATCGGCGCCACCGTCAAGGTCAAAGACCTCAAGAACAACGACGGGTACGAATTTCACATCGTCGGCTCGGCCGAAGCCGATCCGAGCGCGAAGCGCATCTCGAACGAATCGCCGCTCGGCCGCGCGCTGATCGGCCACAAGAAGGGCGAGACGGTCGATGTTTCGACCCCGCGCGGCGTCGTGAAGTACAAGATCGAAGGAATCCGCAACGGCAGCGCCACCCCGGCGAAGAAGACCGCGAAGAAAGCCTCGTAGGAGATGCACAGGTCAAAAGCGCCCTCGGGGAGTCTCGAGCGAACATAGAATCATGCGCGCGTTGAGGTTGGGGGCCCCACGAAGTGGGGGGCGCGGAGCTTAGAGCGGAGCGCCTTTTGGAATTAGGCAAGACGGAAGCGGCATTGATAGCGGCCAGACGTGACCATCTGGCCGCTTTGCGTTCGCGCGGCAACGATCCGTTCGCGCAAACGCGATTCGAAATCGAGGCCACGGCCGGCGAGCTGAACGCGCGCTACGGATTTCTCGAAGCCGGTCAACGCGCGGAGGCGGAAGGCTGGAACGTCGCGGGCCGCATCCTTTCGATCCGCACCGCGGGCAAGACGCTTTTCGCCGACTTGTTCGATCGCACCGGGCGTCTGCAGATCTATCTGCGCAAGGATGACCTCGGCGAGGACCGTTTTGCCGAATGGAACGACATCGAGCGCGGCGACATCGTCGGCCTGCGCGGGTACATGTTCCGCTCGAAGAAGGGCGATCTCACCCTGCACGTCACCTCGTTCACCCTGCTCGCCAAATCGCTCATGCCGCTGCCCGACAAGTGGCACGGCTTGCAGGACGTGGAGAAGCGGTACCGCCAGCGCTACGTCGATCTGATCGTCAATTCCGACGTGCGCGACGCGATGATCGCACGCAGCCGGATCGTCGCCGAGACCCGGCGCTTCATCGACGCGAACGGCTTCTACGAGGTCGAGACGCCGACGCTGCTGCACGTTGCCGGCGGGGCGGCGGCCCGGCCGTTCATCACCCACGTCAATGCGCTTTCGGGCGAACCGATGCAGCTGCGCATCGCGACCGAGCTCAATTTGAAACGCTTGATCGTCGGCGGCATGGACCGCGTCTACGAGATCGGCCGCATCTTTCGCAACGAAGGCATCGATACGACCCACAATCCCGAGTTCACGATGCTCGAACTCTACGCAGCCTACTGGGACGTCAGCGACATGCGCGAGTTCAACGAAGCGCTGATCGCGCAGCTGGCGAGCGTCGTCACCGGAGGCGGCGACGAATTGCAGGTCGGCGAGCACAAGATTTCGTTCAAACGCCCGTTCGAGAAAGTCGGCTACCTCGAGGGCATCGCGATCTACTCGCACGGAAAGTTCACGCGCGAGCGGCTGCTCGACCCCGCGGGCGCAGCGGAAATTCTCGCCGAGCTCGGCTTGCCGCCGTCACCGACGCACGGACACGCGCTCGACAAGATCTTCGAGCGCGTACTCGAGCCGCACCTGATCCAGCCCACCTTCGTCACCGATTATCCGGTGATCATTTCACCGCTTGCCAAACGCAAGGCGGGTGACCCGCAGCTGGTCGACCGCTACGAGCTCTTTTGCAATCGCATGGAGATCTCCAACGCGTTCACCGAACTCAACGACCCCGACGACCAGCGTGCACGCTTCGAGGCGCAAGTTCGCGAACGAGCAGCAGGTGACGAAGAGATCCCCGAACCCGACTGGGACTTCGTGCGCGCGCTCGAGTACGGCATGCCGCCGACCGCAGGCATCGGCATCGGGATGGATCGGTTGATCATGTTGTTGACGAACAACACCTCGATCCGCGACGTCCTTCTCTTTCCGCTGCAACGCCAGCACGGATAGTACCCGCTCTCGGCACGGATAGGCCATATGTCCTAGTGACGTAGGCTTTCCCTCGGGGGCGGAGGAAACGTGGCACCATCGCTCGCTCATCGAGGAGGGTGTGTTCGTGATTACGATTCGCCGTGTAGCCGGTTTTGTGTGTATCGTGCTGCTGTCCGCGTGCGGCGGCGGTTCGTCGTCCGGCGGAGGCGGAGGCGGCAGCGTCACCGTGCCGCCGCCCGTGACGTTGAACCTCTCGGACCAGAGCGTGCAGCGTTCCGATGCGCAGAGCGGCCTGGCCGGCGTCGAAGCCTACCAGGAATACGAGGGCGGCGGCTCGATTTCGACCTTGACCGCCGCACGTGCGATGCGCACGATGCTCGCCAAGGTGAGTCCGAAATCGTTCGCGGACGGCGCCCGGCCGCGTCCGCTTCTGTGCAACGCGGGCGACGGCGTCAACGAAACGATCGTCAACAACGGCAACGGCTCGTTGACGATCACGATCGAAGATTACTACGACGACGCGTGCACGCAGCCCGAAGCCGAAGTCGTTTGGACGGCTACCCAGTCGGGAAGCACGGTCAGCGGGCCGGCTTCGTTTACCGAGTACTCGGCGAGCGGCACGGTGACCGGAACGGCGAGCGCGCAGATCACCTTCCTATTCAATAATTCGAGCCTTCAGGAGGAAACCGGATTCTCGTTCTTGCTGACCGACGTCGTCGAAAACGGTGAGGATCTGGGTGAGATTGGGGTCGCCTGCACCCTTACGGTGACCGGCTCGTGTTCATCGGCCGGAGTCGCCGCGGCCGCGAATGCCTCATCGATCGATTCGGAGGAGGGTGCTTCGGTTACGCTGAGCGTGTCGTCCACGCTGTCGATGAACGTCGCCCAATATCAGGGCGCCGAGAACTCGCTCACCGTCAGCCAAGGCACCTTCCCGGCGTGGACGATCTCCCCCTCATCGGCTCTTCTTTCGTCGGTGTCGATCAGCGGGTCGGCTACCGCCAACGGCTTCGCGCTTACGCTCACGGACTCCACGTACGGCGGCACCCTTGCGATCACCGGTACGGCGAGCGGCGTCACGGGCACGTTGACGAACACGGCAACCGGAGCGACGGTCGCGAGCTTCACCGTCAACGCGCAGGGCAACGGCACCCTCACGTACAGCAACGGTACGCAGGTGTCGATCGTGGACTACATCGTACAGGGGTAGGATGGAGGGACAGAAGTGCGATCACACGCAGTGCACCTGCTACGTCGATCTCGGCCAGTTCTATTGCAGCGATCGCTGTCGCGAGCAGGCGCAAGCGGATCCCGACGCACCTCCGCACGTGCAGTGCAGCTGCCGCCACGCGGAGTGTGAGAATTCCGTCTAGGAAATGCCGTTGTTCGCGAAAGCGACGTAGAAGATGATCGCGACGCAGACGAACGCGTAGGCAATCAGCCCGACCGCGTTGGCGATCGTCAGCGCTTTCGAGAGGGTGACCGAGACGCGTCCCGGCGCCATCACGGCGCCGTCGACGATCGCGGGTAGAAGCAGGGTCCACGGCGGAATTGCGGCGACGCCCAGCAGCCACCCCGGGACGTACGCGCCGACGATCGCTCCGTGGATTCCAACGTCGGCGGCATAGCTCTGCAGCCCGGCAGCAAGCAGCCAGGAGAGGGCAAAAATGCCGAAGCGAAACCGGCGTGAGGCGCTGGGTGTCACGGGTAACGTTATTCAACCAACCGCTTTGGGAGAATCCTCTATGGATCTGACGACATCGTATCCGCGTAGCGTCCACGAAAAACTGTTCGGCCTGGTGCAGATCGCCCGTACGATCGACAAAGGCAAGGCGACCGCCGAAGGCAAGCAGGGCGAGTATCACTACAACTGCCCAATGGACCAGCACGTCCTTTCGTTCTTGGGCATCGACCACGACGCGCTGCTCGAGGTGATCAAGAACGCCAAGGGTGACGCCGCGATCGAGGCCTACGTCAAGCCGTTCATCGACAAGAAGTCACCGCAAGAGATCGAAGCCTTCAATCGGGAATGGGTCACGCACAAGCCCGACAATGAAGAGTCGCGTCAATATTTCTTGCAGTTGCGCAATGCGATCGCTCCCGACCGGACCGACGTAACCGCGTGGGCCGATCTGCTCGATCTGGACGAGAAGCGGAACGTCCCCAAACGCGTTCCGGTGAACGCGTAGTACAAACCGTACGCTGTGCCGTCGAATACGACGGCACGGCGTTCCTCGGCTTTCAGGTGCAGACGTCGGGCCGCACCGTCGCCGGCGAACTCGAGCGCGCACTGAGCCGATTGCTCGAAGAGCCGGTCAAAATCACCGGTGCGGGGCGCACCGACACCGGCGTTCACGCGAGCGGGCAGGTGATCTCGTTTCACACTTCCCGCTCGTTTCCGTTCGAGCGCCTTGCCGTCGCGCTGAACTCCGTGCTCCCGCCGGATGTCAGCGTGCGCGAGGTCGCGATCGCGGCGCCGCAGTTCTCGGCGCGCTTCTCGGCACTCGAGCGAACCTACGTCTACGCGATCTCCAACCGCCGCGAGCGCAGTGCGCTTCTTGCCCACCGCGCTTTTCACGTCTACCGTTCAACGCTCGATGTGCAAGCAATGCGCGCGGCCGCGCAACCACTGATCGGCGAGCACGATTTTCGATCCTTTTGCGGCGTTCTGCCGGACAGCGGCGTGACCGTGCGCACCGTCCGTACGCTCGAGATTAACGCCGACGGCGATTTCGTGCGGGTGCGTATCAGCGCCGACGGTTTCTTGCATCGGATGGTGCGAACGATCGTCGGAACGCTGATCGCGTGCGGGCTGCGGCGAGCGGATCCCGCGTCGATCCCGGCAATCCTGGCCGCGCGCGACCGCAGTGAGGCGGGAATCACCGCGCCGCCGCACGGGCTCTACCTTGCCGGTGTGCGGTATCCCGATTACGATTCCTATCGCGAACCGACGATCTAGAGATGGTTTACCGGCCGATTTCGTCGAGAAGACGCTGGAATTGCTTGATCTGACCGACGCTGAGCCGGCGCAGCAGCCGCCTTGCGCGCTCGCCCGCGTCGGCGAGGGCGTCGTCGACCAGCGCGTGACCCGCCGGCGTGAGAAGCGCGAGCGACGCGCGGGCGTCATGCGCATCGCGCCGGCGCTCCACGATGCCCCGCCGCTCGAGCGGCAGCAGCGCCCGGGTCACACCCGAGGCGGTCAGATGCAATTCGTGCGCCAGCTCGGTGGGACGGCGTCCGATCCGCTCTGCGCGCAGGGATGCGAGCAATCGTAGTTCGGCAAAGCTGAGCCCCTGCGCTTCGAGCCCGCGCACGGCCCGGGCATGAGCGGCGGCCAAAGCGAGAATCGTTTCGAGCGCATCCGTGGGCATCGTCTTTAGGATACTTGACTACTCACGTATATGTCAAATAATTTGAATTCGCGCGGAAGAGCTTGACGGGGCTGCCGCGGCCCGGTAAGATGCGGAAGTTCATCGAGGATACTCATACATGCGAACCACGTTACAAAAAGCGGAAGAGACGAAGGCCGATTGGTACATCGTCGACGCGGCCGGGCAACGCCTGGGCACGCTCGCGGTGCGGATCGCGCGCGCGCTCTCCGGTAAGCACAAGCCAACCTGGACGCCGCACGTCGATGACGGCGATCACGTCATCGTGATCAACGCGGCGCAGGTCGAGCTGAGCGGCAAGAAGTGGGACGCCAAGATCTATCGCCGCCACAGCGGCTTTCCCGGTGGTCTCAAAGAGCAGACCGCTCGCGAGCTGCATGCCAAATCACCCGAGCGTCTGATCGAAGAGGCGGTTCGCGGCATGCTTGCGACCAACCGCACCCGCGACGTGCAATTGCGCCGGTTGAAAGTGTACGCAGGGGCGCAGCATCCGCATGAGCCGCAAAAGCCGCAGCCGCTGTTTTAGGAGCACACGTGGATAACACTTCCCAGGTTCAAGCCACCGGACGCCGAAAGCGCGCGATCGCGCGCGTAAAGCTCGTGCTCGGGCAAGGCGTGATCACGGTCAACAAGAAACCGATCGAAGAGTATTTTCCGCGACCGCAACTGCAACAGATCGTGCGTCAGCCGTTCGAAGCAACGCAGACCGGCGGCCGGTACGACGTGGTCGTCAAAGCTGAAGGCGGCGGCGTGACGGGGCAAGCCGGCGCGGTGCGTCACGGTATCGCCCGCGCGCTGGTCGAGATGGACGCCTCGTTCAAGGACGTGCTGCGCAAGAGCGGGTTTCTGACGCGCGATCCGCGCGAGAAAGAATCCAAGAAGTATGGCCGCAAGCGCGCGCGCAAGCGGTTCCAGTTCTCGAAGCGCTAGTTCCGTTTCTTTCTGGCTGCGAATCGCCGCGATCGCATTTGGCATCGCGGCGGTTGCATTCAAACCTTCGTCCTCGTGGGTCGAACGCGCCTACGTCAACGGTGCGTATCCGCTATGGGAGCATGCGCTTTATGCGCTGAATTCGCCGCTGCCGTGGTCGCTCGGCGATATCGTCGTGCTCGCCGGTCTCGCGGCGATCGCGTGGCGTCTGGTGCGCCGGGATTGGCTCGGCGCGATTGCCATCGTCGCGCTCTACCTCGGGTGGTTCGAAGCGGGCTGGGGGTGGAATTACGATCGAGCCCCGATCGAAGCACGCACGGCCTACGACCAAAGCCGCATCACGCCGTCCGCCGTCGACGCACTGCGCGACCGCGTGATCGCCAACATCAATCGTCTCGCCCCCCGCGCGCATGCGCTCGCGTCCGAACCGCTGGACATCGGAGCACTGCGCGCGGCGTGGCTTCCGGTCGTGCGGGCCGGCGGCGACGATTGGGTGCCGGAAACGGGCGCTCCCAAGCCGACGCTGGCGGATGCGTTCATGGATGCCACCGGGACGAGCGGGTACATCAACCCCCTCGCGCTCGACGCGCACCTGGCGAGCGATCTGTTCTGGTTCGAGCGGCCGTTTGCCCTGGCCCACGAGTGGAGTCACATCGCCGGGTATGCTCGTGAGGATGAAGCGAACTTTCTGGCAATTGTCAGCTGCACTCGCTCTAATGATCCGGTGGTTCAGTACTCAGGCTGGCTCGAGCTCTTCCTTTACCTTCCGCCGCAGGCGCGGTACCCCAAGAAGACCTTTGTGCCGCAAGTGTGGCAGGATTTCGCGGCGATGCGCGAGCGCAATCGCCGGCACATCAACGTCTCGCTCGCGAACTTCTCCTGGCGCACGTACAATACGTACCTCAAGAGCAACCATATCGCTTCCGGCGTGAAGAGTTATGACGAGGTTACGCGTCTCTACCTTGGCATCCCACGCGATACCGCCGGGATCCCGATGCCGCGCATCCCCGGAGGGTCACGTTAGTTGAAGCGCCTGGTCTGGCTCGTACTCGTTGCATTGCTTGCAGCCTGTGCCAAGCACGTTTCCCAACCGCCGCCGCCCTACGTCCAAACGTCGCTCGCTCAAGAGGGCACGGTCGTGCCGGCCTCGGCGATTTCGGGGCTCATCGCGCCCTTCGAGAACGTCGCGATCCAGAGCACGCTGGTCGAGCCAGCCGACACGGTGAACGTTCGAGAAGGCGATCGCGTCACCAAAGGCGAGGTGCTCGCGCAGCTCGACACGGCCGATCTGCAAGCGCAATTGCAGTCCGATCTGGCGACTGCGCAAAGCGATGCTGCGAACACGGAGCATACGGTCTATTCGGGCAACGAGTCGATCACGCAGGGGAGCCAAACGCTGAACGCGGCGCGGGCCAGTCTCGCCCGCGACCAGGCGGTGATGGAACGCGACGGGGCTCTCTATCGTCAAGGGTATGTTTCGCTGCAGCAATATCAGTCCGATCAGGCGACGGTACGCAACGACGAAGCCAATCTGCGTAGTGCGATCGCCACCGTGCAGGCCAACGGTTCTAGTTTGACCGCGCCCGGTTTGCAGCAATCTTCGATCGCGCAGGCGCGTGCGCAAGAACAAGTCGCGCTTGCGCAGGCGCAACAGGTACGGGTCTCGATCGCGAAAGCGACGATCATCTCGCCGATCGACGGCGTGGTCGTGAACCGCAATCTCAATCCCGGCGAATATCCGGGAACGCGCGAGATTTTCACGCTCCAGCAAGTATCGCCGATCTATGCCGTGCTGCGCGGTTCAGCCAGCCAAATCGCCGGCGTCCGGCCCGGGGAGACCGCCACGATCACGACCGACGGCGCGCTCGGGCCGAAAAAGTTTACCGGTACGGTTGTCGGCGTCCTCAACGAAATCCAGCCGGGATCGACGCAGTTCCAAGTCAAGGTCGTACTGCAAAACCGGCAGCGCCTCTTGCGTCCCGGTATGGCGGTCAGCGGGAGCGTGACGCTGCCCAGCGTCCACGGCGTCGTCGTTCCTACGACGGCATTCACCGACGACAATCACGATTCGGTTCAAACCGTGCAGCAGCCGAACAATACGTTGAAGACGCTCCCGGTGACCGAGGTTGCCGGCGACGGGACGCACAGCGTCGTCACCGGAATCCCCGCCGGCACGCGCGTCGTCAACAACGGCCAGTCCAGTCTCGGCGACGGCGAGAAGATCTCCCTCAGACCATGATTATTAGGCGCGCCCTAGGGGCATTTCTAGCGCACCGAGATCGTGCGCGCGCCACGGTTTGGGGGCCCCGCGTCAGCGGGGGGCGCGTAGGCTGGGCCGGAGCGCCTTCGAAATGAAATTCAGCCTGACCAGGCTTTTCATCAACCGGCCGACGCTCGTCTTCGTGATCGTGTCGCTGATGATGTTCGCCGGCATCTTGAGCACGATCACGATCGTCAAGGAGCTCTATCCCGACGTCAGTCAGCCGACGGTCACGATTTCGGTTCAGTACAACGGCGCCTCCGTTACCGAGATGCGCGACGAGATCGTGCAGCCGATCGAGCAGAATCTCGCCGGAACGCAAGACCTGCAAACGATCAACTCGGTCGTGCAGCAAGGCCAGGCGTCGATCTCCGCCATCTTTTATCTCACCTCCGACACCGCTACCGATCTCGCGCTGACGAATAAAGCGGTGCAGGCGGCAGAGAAATACCTTCCGACGAATCTCACGCCGCCGACGGTGAACCTGTACGATCCGACCGAATCGACGGTGGTCGTCCTGGCGCTGTATTCGCAGAAGCTCTCGCTCAATAACCTCTCGCTCTACGCGCAAAACGTTATCGCGCCGCAGCTCGAACAAGTACCGGGAATTTCATTCGCGAACGTCGGCGGCGTCGTGACCCCAGCCTACGAGGTCCAGGTCGATCCGACTAAGCTCGCGGCGAACAACGTGACGTTGAACGACGTCATCAACACGATCTCGGCCGACAATCAGCGCGTTCCGGGCGGCTTCGCCTACGAACCGAACCGGCAAACGACGATCGAAGTGCGCGGAGACATCACCAGCCTCGATCAGGTCCGCAATCTGCCGATCATCGTCTCCGGCACGTCGACGCAGGCGAACGAGCTTCCGGGCCAGGTCGCGAACATCAACGGCGGCCTCTCGAGTCTGCCGGGAGAGGTCGATCCGTGGACGGCGAGCGACGCGGTCGTGCGCGTTGGCGACGTCGCAACCGTGACGTCGGGATACGAGCCGCGGCTGCAGGTCGCGCACATCAGCGGGAAGCTCGGACTCTTTCTCCAGATTCAAAAGACGGCTCAGGCGAGCGAAGTCGACGCATCGAACAACGTGATCGCTCAGCTTCCCGAAGTCGAGAGGCGGTTCCCGGAAATTTCATTCCGGGTCATCCACGTCCAATCCAAATTTACCGAGCAGCAGATCGGTATCGTGGTACGGACGCTGACCGAAGCGATGTTGCTGACCGCGCTCGCGATGATGTTCTTCCTGCGCTCGTGGCGCAGCTCGATCGTCGTCTGCGTCTCGATACCGACCTCGCTCGCCATTGCCATCACCGCGATGAAACTGATGGGACTCACCCTCGACACGGTTTCACTGCTCGGTATGTCGCTGGTCATCGGAATATTGGTCGACGACTCGACGGTCGTGCTCGAAAACATCGAGCGCCACTTCCGCGAGCTCAAGCAGACGCCCGAAGACGCGGCCGTGAGCGGACGCGAGGAGATCGGGGCGGCCGCCGTCGTCATCACGCTGGTCGACGTCGTCGTGTTTTTCCCGATCGCGTTCATTCAGGGCCAAGTCGGCCGTCAGCTCTCCGAGTTCGGGATCGTGGTCGTGATCTCGACCCTCACGTCGCTCTTCGTGTCGTTTACGATCACGCCGACGCTCGCGGGCCTGTGGGCGCTCAAATCGCATTGGAAGCCGTGGCGGCCGATCGACTGGTTCGGTGAGCGCTTCGACGCGCTCCGCACCTGGTACACACAGCGAGCCTTGCCGTGGGGTATGGAGCACGGGAGACTGGTCGCGGTTTTTTGTTTGGCCACATTCGTGATCGCGATTTCGATGGTGGCGTTCGGGGTCGTCGGCGAAGAGTTCGTGCCCGCCACGGATCGCGGCGAGATTTACGTCCAGGTCTCTTATCCGATCGGCACGCCGCTCACAACCGTCGAAAAAGGCGTCTTTGCCTACGAGAAAAAGATCCTCTCGTACCCCGACATCTTTGCCAACACGGCGGTTGCCGGCGCCTACTCGGCGTCGTTCGGCGGTTTCGTTTCGCAGCAGAACGTCGGCCAGATACACATCTGGCTCAAGGACGACCGCAAGCATTCGACGTCGTATTGGGTTACCGAATTCCAGAAATTGGCGAAGACGACGTTTCCACCCGAAGTTTCGGCGGTCGTCGTACCGTCGACGAGTACGCGCGGCGGCAACTCCCAGCCGGTCGATTTTCTCGTGACCGACCTGACCGGCGGTGATCCGACGCCGTATGCGGTGAAGGTGCTCGACGCACTCAAAACCGTCAAGGGTGCGACGAGCGTGAATAGCAGCGGAACGGCACTGACGCCGGAGATCTCGATCGAATTCAATCGCGAGAAGGCCGAGGCGCTCGGCGTCGACGTTGGTCAGGCCGCCCAGGCAGCCGGCGCCGCCTTCGGCGGCAACGTCGCGACGCAATTCGAAACGACCTCCGGTCTCGAACAGGTGCAGGTCATCTATCCGCCGCAGGACCAGACCAATCTCGACATCCTGCGCAACGTGCCGATCCGAGCCAGTAACGGCTCCATCGTCTACCTCGGAGACATCGCGACCTTCGCGTCGACGCCGACACCGCCGCTGATGACGCGCACCGACCGCAACACGGTCATCCACATCGACTCGAACGTCGCCCCGAACTCCTCGCTCTCTGCCGTCGAAAACGCGCTCGAAAAGAAGATTCCATCGCTGCACCTGCCCCCGAACATCGTCGTCCGGCCGGCACCGCTCGGGCAACAGGACTTCATGCACCAGGTCTTGGTCGGTATCGGGACGTCGATGATCATCTCGGTCATCCTCGTCTATCTCTTGATGGTCGCGCTCTACAACAGCTATCTCTCGCCGTTCGTCATCATCTTCTCCGTGCCGGTCGCGGCGATCGGAGCGATCACCGCCCTGCTCATCACCCACAAGACGCTCAACCTGTTCTCGCTGATCGGGACAATTCTGTTGATCGGCATTGCGACCAAGAACGGCATCCTGCTCGTCGACTATGCCAACACGTTACGCGAGCGCGGCAGGGGCAAACTGGATGCGATCATGGAGAGCGCGCACACCCGGTTCCGTCCGATCATCATGACCAGCTTCTCGGTGGTCGCCGGCAACCTGCCGCTCGCACTCGCGTTGGACCCCGGCTCGGAATCGCGCTCGAGCCTGGGCATCGTCGTCATCGGCGGCGTGCTCAGTTCGCTGGTGTTGACGCTGCTGCTCATCCCGAACGTGTATATGTGGGTCGCGCCGTCCGACGAGCGGTTCCGCGAAGCCTGGCATCTGAAACAGCAGCAGAAGAGAGGCGGGGCCCCGAGCGAACCCGAACCCGCCGCGACCCATTAGCGGTTACATGCGACCGGCTGCGGATGCGGCGAGGAACGCGAAGTACTGCTGCAGACACCAGCCGACCGCGATGCCGAATGCGATCGCACCGGCGACGAGGCGCGCCGCCATCGACATCGTCCAAACACCGTTGCGGTGATCGCGAACCCACGAATTTCCGATGGCGAGGGCCATCGCGACCGAGATCGCGATGCCGAAGCCGTACGCAAAGATCGTCATATTCCGGCAACATCGCAGATGCGCGTCGGCCATCACCCATCCCTACCGTAATGCCATGTTTGATGTAGCCTATTCCCTGCGCGGCGGACTCGACGAGGCCGCATCGCGGTTGCGCGACGCTCAACGGGCGGTTGCGCGTGCCAATGCCGGAGAAGGCGGGCGCACGGCCGACGCCGCGATGGCGCAAACCGCACGCGCCGCGATCTTCGATGAAGCGCTCCTCGGCGCCGTGCACGCGCGTCTGGAGGAGATCAAGGCGGTGACGAAATGATCGATTTGCTCGCCGCCGCGGCCGGCGCAATGGACGCACAGCGAGCCGCCCTCGACGTTTGCGCGCGCAACGTCGCCGCGGCGGAAGCCGCCGGTCCAAACGGAAGCTATGGCCGTCTCGTTCCCGATTTTCGCATAGAGGATGACGGCGACGGCGGCGCGCTGGTGCACTTTGCCGGTTCACACGAAGAACGCGGAACCAACGTCGACGTGATCACGGAGATGATCGCGGTGATGAACGCTTCGCGCGCCTACGAATCGGACGCGTCGCTCTTCGACGTCGGCAAGACGCTCGAAGAGCGCACGATCGATATGGGCCGCGTCTCGTGAGGGTTGAGTTGCTGCAACCGGACACGGCATCGCCGACGACTCCTGCGGAAGCCCGCGACGAGACCGGGTTCGCGCGCGCGCTCGATCAGGTCGGCAAGGTGTTGTCCGACGCCACCAGCGCGGAGGACGCGTATGCGAACGGCGGCGGATCGCTGCAAGACGCAGTCTACCGGCGGGCTCAGGCCGACGTCACGATCGCGGTCGCCACCGCGGCAGTGCAGCGGGCCGCGCAGGCCGTTCAAACCGTAATGAACCTCCAAATATAGATGCACCAACTGCAGCCGGTGCTGGCCGGAATCCGTGCGCTTCCGGTCTCGGTTCGGAGCGCCGCGATCGCGGCAATCGTGCTGCTGGCGGGATTTGCGCTGATCGCCGCCCTGCTCGGTCATCCCGATCGCGTCGCGCTCTTTGCGGCGCCGCTGCATACCGAGCAGCTTTCCGAGGTGCAGGATCAGCTCGCTGCCTGGAACGTTCCGTTCACGCCGAGCGCGGACAACGTGATCGTCGACGCGGCGCGGCGAAACGATCTGCTCTTGCGGCTCTCGCTTGCCGGCATTCCGCACGCGCATGTGGAGACGACCGGCGAGGCGCTCGCAAACGTCGGCGTTCTGACGCCTGCGGCCGTGATCGACGCGCAGACGCGCAGCGGACTCGCCGGCGACATCGAGGTCGCGCTGCGCAGCGTCGACGGTGTCGACGATGCGTGGGTGATCGTCGCACCGGCGCAGCAGGCCGAGTTTGCGGATGAGAGCACGCATCCGGCTACCGCGAGCGTACGCTTGCAGCTTCATCCGGGCGCCGTGCTTTCACGCGATGCCGTTGCCGGAATTCGCCGGTTCGTCGCGGCCTCGGTCGCAGGACTCGATGCCGCGAGCGTCACGATCCTCGACGATCGCGGGGTGGCGCTCGGCGACGGCACATCGGCGGATGACCCTTCCTCGCTTCAAGCGGCGCTTCAATCGGCGCTGGATGCGGCGCTGGGCGGCGGCGTTGCGATCGTTCGCGTCCATGCCGAATACACGCATGCAACGACCGAAGATCGCGAGACACAGAGATCCGCAGCCGGCGCGGATCCGATCGAACGGGCGCAGAGCAGCGAGTCCTACGACGGCGGCGGCAAGAAATATTCGAAGAACGACGAGCACGACGAGCGCGGAACCGATACGCGCGAATGGATTACGCATGCCGATCCCGGCGCGCTCGCGCGGGTGTCGACCGCGATTTTCGTCGATTCCGCCCGCGCGCCGGACTTGGCGAAGGTGCGCGAACTTGCCGCTGCGACCGTCGGCTACGATCCGCGGCGCGGTGACGTCCTCACGGTGCAGGCAGTCGCATTCCATCACGGCTTGGTACAGAAGCACGATGGATGGTTCTTGCTCTACGGCGCGATCGTGCCGCTCTTGCCCGCGCTCGCGATCGTCGCCGGTCTGCTCGCGTTCGGACGCTATCTTCTCCCGAGCGTGAACGCGGTGATTCGTGCGGCACTCGAGCGCGAGGGCATTGCGCGCACGACGCGCTCGGTAGCGGGCTATGCGCCGGCGCGGGTACGCGGAGCGCTCGCCAACGAGCCGCCGCACGCGGCAGCCGCGATCATCAGCGCGCTTCCCGCCGCTACGGCCGCGGCCGTACTCGAACTCTATCCGCAACACGAACGGGAGGCGATCGTCAAGCGCATGCAGCGCGTGCACAGCTCGGTGATCCCGAGCGCCGAGGAGTTACTGGCTCGTCATGCCTAGCTCGTTCGTCCCGCTCGCCGTATGGCTTCGTCCGACGATCGAGCAGGAGGTTCCGGCGCTCGCCGAGCCTTCCGCGGTCGAGGAAGCTCCGGCCGCTGAGCCGGCGGATCAAACCGACGCGGAACTCGTCCTCGATATCTGCGCGCGCGTGCGGCGCTTTCGCGCGATGCTGGATGATGCGCTCGAGCATTGCGTACAGGAGCTCTTGCGCGAGATCGCGGTGGACGTCGTGGGACGCGAATTGCAGAGCGCACCGGCGGATATCGACGCGATCGTCCGGCGCGCGCGCGAGCGGTGCAGCCAAAGCCCGCCCCTCGCCGTGCGCGTGCATCCTTCCCAGGCGCAATTGCTTCGGCTCGACGTTCCGGTTCTCGCCGACCCGCGGCTGCGCAGCGAGGACGTCATGATCGACGTGCACGCCGGTTCGATCGATGCGACGCTAGGCGTGCGGATCGAACGCCTCCTCGAGGAATTCGATCGTTGAGCGAGACCCGTGCGATGGTGGGGACGGCTGCGCTCGGCCGCGCGATCGACGCCTTCGGCGCACCGCTCGACGGTTTGCCGCCGATAGACGGAGTGCGCGTGCGCCTCGAGCGAAGCGTCGCGCTTCCTTTACAGCGCCGCGCGGTCGCGCAGCCCCTCTGGACCGGCGTGCGCTGTATCGACGCGCTGCTCACGATCGGCCGCGGCGCGAGGGTCGGCATTTTCGGAGCGCCCGGCGCCGGGAAATCGACGCTGCTCGAGCAGGTCGTGCGCGGTGCGCACGTCGATGCGGTCGCAATCGGTTTGGTCGGCGAACGCGGCCGCGAAGCGCAGCGCTGGATCGAATTGCGCAACGATCGCACGACCGTGATTTGCGCTACGAGCGATCGCAGTGCGCACGAACGTGTGCGCGCCGCGCAACTGACCATGGTGCACGCGCAGCGTTTGGCGGCGGGCGGCCTTCATGTGCTCGTGCTGCTCGACAGTTTGGCGCGGTACGTCTACGCACTACGCGAGATCGCGGTCGGCGCCGGCGAGAGCGTCGGACGGGCGGGCTATCCGCCCAGCGTCTTCGCCGCCGCGGCGCGGTTGGTGGAACGGGCCGGTGCGTTCTCGAGCGGTTCGATCACGCTGCTCGCAACCGTTCTGAGTGACGGCGACGACCGCGATCCGGTCAGCGAGGCCGCGCGCTCGCTGCTCGACGGACACGTCGTTCTTTCGCCTCGGCTGGCCCAGGCGGGACGCTTCCCTGCGATCGACGTCCCGGCAAGTGCGAGCCGGACGATGGGCGAGGTCATCGCTCCCGAGCATGCGGCCGCGGCGGCGCGTGTCCGCGCCGCGCTTGCTCGGCTGGATCACTTCGAAGACGCTCGCTCGCTCGGTTTGGAACCATCCGATCCCGCCACGATTGCGGCCATTCGAGCGGAAACCGCGATCGAAGCACTCGTCCGGCAGGACCGCCGGCTGGAGTCGCCGGCCCGTACCCTAGAGGCTTTGCGCGAAAGCGCCGATATGTTGGAAGTAACCCATGGATATTAGCTCGGAACTCGCGGCGGTCGCGTCGCGCATCGAACAGATCACCGGCTCCCCGGTGCAATTGCCCGGCCTTCCCGCGCCCGGCCCGACCGACCAAACCAGCTCCTTTGCGGCGATGCTTCAAGCGCAGATGAACAGCGGAGAAGTCGATTCCTCGCTGGGCGACGTCGCGGGCGCCGCCGATGCTCCGGCGATGATTCCGCCGGCGCAGATCGACTCGCTCGTCGGCGACAACGCGGAGGCGCAAGACGTCGATCCCGCGCTCCTCAAAGCGATCATCGCGAACGAGTCGGGCTTCAATGCGAATGCGACCTCCAAGGTCGGCGCGCAGGGGTTGATGCAGCTGATGCCCGCAACAGCGGCGGCGCTCGGTGTCACAAACGCCTACGATCCCGCGCAAAACGTAGCAGGTGGCACCAAATACATCAAAGGGCTGCTCGACCGGTTCAACGGCGACGTGCGGCTCGCGGTCGCGGCATACAATGCCGGCCCCGGCGCGGTGGAGAAGTATGGCGGGGTACCGCCGTATGCCGAAACGCAGAACTACGTGCAGAACGTCCTCGCAAGTTACGCAAAATATCGCGCGAGCGATACTCCGTAGCACGCTGCTCGCCGCGGGCATCGCGGCACTGTGCGGGCAGACGTCCTCTCCCCCGCCGCTCTCGACGATCCTCGCGAATCATCTCGCTGCGCTCGCGGCGCTGCATCTTCGCGAGCCGCAGACCCACCAAGATAGCGGAACGCTCGACGGCGCCGGCGTGTCGGGCCGGTTTCAGGAATGGCAGGAGGGCGATAAGGAGCGTCGCGACGAGCTCTTCGGTATCCGCACCGAGCGCATGCTGCGGGTCGGCGATCACCTCTGGGAACAGAACGCAAACGGCGAGATCCGGGAACTGGAAGGCATCGTCGCGCGGCGCCAGATCACCGAGGATTTCATCGACAGCGGCCTCTTCGCGCGGCATCCGCAATACGTGCACTACGTCGATCGCGAAACGCTGCCCGACGGCCGGACGATCTATCAGTTGCGGGTTGCACCGCCGGACGGCGAGACCTACGAGGTCGGCATCGACGCGAACACGTGGCTGATCGACGAGAAAGCCTACGCCGATCACGACAGTCTGCAAATTGCGATCTTCAGCGATTATCACGTGATCGACGGCTTCTTGATTCCGTTCACCGAAGTCGATTCGGACGGCGATCATGCCTTCGACATCACCTCGCGCGTGACCAGCGTCAGCGTCGACCAACCGATCTCGCCTGCCATCTTCGACCCCTTCACGCCCGAAGTGGTGGAGAACACGGCGCCGGTTACGATTCCTTTTCAAGAACGCGGCGGCCTGATCTACACGCAAGTCACGATCGCGAACAAGCCATATACGTTCCTGATCGACTCGGCCTCTCAAGGCGACGTGTTCGATCCCATGCTCGCCGCGGCGCTCGGGCTGCATCCGGAAGGATCGGTCGAGATTCGCGGCGCCGGCCGGACCACCAGCCCGGGCGTCATCGAGACCCCGCCGATTTCGCTCGGCGGCGTGGTCTTTCCGATGCACATCGCCACCGTCGTTGACATGCCCTCGTTGCTCGCGATGCACGTCGACGGCATCTTGGGATACCCGTTCTTCGCCGCTGCCGAGCTGCGCTTCGATCCGACGCGGCAGACGCTCACGATCGCTCCGCCGAAATCGTTGCCGCGCGACGGCACGCGCATCGACGTCGATACCGATCGGGAACTGCCCGAAGTCGAAGGGCAACTCGACAACGTCCCCGCCCGCCTGATCATCGATACCGGCGACGCGAACGAGCTGCTGGTGTTCAAGAGTTTCATCGACGCGCATCCCGGAGTGATCCAACTTGCGAATTTCGGGCCGGTCAGCAATAGCGGGATCGGCGGCTCGGTCAATGCGGTTGGAACGATCGTCGACGTGCTGCAGCTCGGACCGTACCGTCTGTTCAATCGATACGCCGACGTGGTCCTTGGAACGACCGGAGCGTTCGCCGATCGCAATGACGGCGGAAACGTCGGCTTCGGGTCACTGCGAAACTTCGTGCTGACCTTCGACCTCTCCGATCACGCGCTCTACCTTCAGCCCGCGGCGGGATTCAACGACGGTCACGCGCGCCGGGTGCCCGACTAGGGAAGCTCTGAAGAAGTCGCTGTACCGAGGGTTTTCGCCGCGCTCATATTTCGGTAACGAAACGGCGACGCCGCGTTGATCGTGCCGGTGCACGATGCCGGCATGATGACGCAGCAACTGGACTTCAGCATCCTCACCGTTCCGCTGGCCGCGATCGATCGCCGTTCGCTCTCGCAGGCATGGTACTCCGCGCTGCATCTGGCGCAGCGACCGCCCGGCGAAGCCGGCGAGACCGCTCGCGCGCGCACCGTGTCGCCGGCGGCGTGCGGTCCGGACCCGGCGCGGGTGCGCGGAGCGGAACCGGCGCTATGGAATTCGCGTCCGCTGCAGGCGCGCGCGGAAAAACCGGCCGAGATGCGGTGCAGCGGCGAAGAGCGGCGCGCGCAGCGTTCGACGCTTGCGCGGCGCATCGAGCACGCGTTTCTCAATCCGGTGCAGCGGACGCAGCGGGCCACCTTCACGATCGACGGCACGCGGGCACGCGTGCACGTCGGACTGCAATCGACGGCGTCGGGAACGCGGCTCGTTGCCCTCTGCCCGGCGCACGTACGTCGCGGCGTCGCGCGTGCGCTCGAAGAAGCTCGATACGCTTTGGCCGTTCGCGGCATTGCGCTGCAGATCGACCTGAGCGAGCTGCCGTCATGATGATCAACGCCGCGACGCAAGACGCGCTCGACCGGATCGCGCAGCGCGCGGCCGACGTGCAGCGCGCGTTCACGCCCGGGGCTTCCCCGCAATTCGGCGACGTCGCAACCGGCCAGCCGTCGTCGCGGGTAGCGCTCGATCCGCTCTCGGTCGCCGCTCCGCCGGAGGCGTACTTCCTTACGACCGACGCGCGCGGCAGAACCGTGTACACTCGCGATGGCTGCTTCGCACTGCGTAACGGAACGCTCGTCGGTGCGGACGGCCGCGCAATCCTCGGATTTACCTCGAGCACGAGCGCGATGAGCCCGCTATGCGTCGATCCGGTCGACGAGGCCCTGGGTCGAATCGACGGTCTGCATGTCGAGAACGACGGCACGCTAGCATACGAGCGCACGGCCATCGACCCGCGGACCGGCGGGCGCGAACGCGAGCGCGTCGCGGTCGGGCGAGTCGCACTCGCGCGCTTTCCCGCGGCGGCGGCGCTCGAGCGGGTCGACGCAAACCACGTCATTCCGCCGTCCGGCACGCTCCCCTACGTCGGCCGCGCGCACGACGGCAACTTCGGCACGATCGCACCGATGCGCCGTGAAGAGAGCCGAATCGATTTTGATCGCAGTCTCGAGCGTCTCGAAGAAGCGTACATTGCCTTCGATGCGATTGCGGCAGCGCATAAGGCGCAAGGCTCGCTGAGCAAGAGCGCGATGGACCTCGTGAAGTGAAGATGCTCGGTTTCAGCCGCACGTGCGAACGGCTCGGTGAACGCAGCCTGCGCTCGCTCAGGTTCGAGGAGCGGTCGATGTTGCCGGTGAGCGCGGCGTGCGTCGTCGCCACCGCCGTGCGCGAAACGCTTGGCGCGCTTTTCGGCGAAGCCGTCGTACTCAAGCTGTACGAACCAGCGATTCCCGCGCCCGCCGCATGGGATGCCATCGTTCGCGATGCCACGATCTACCGCGTCCGTGGCGCTCGCGCCGACGCAGCCGTGATCGTGCGCGCCGCCGACGCTCGCGTTCTTGCAGCGGCCGCGTTCGGCGAGCGCGAACCCGGCGCGGCCGCTCTCTCTCCTCTCGAGCGCAGCGTGCTCGAGCGGACGATTCGCGCGATCGCTGCGCATTTTGCGCCGATCTGCGGCACCGGGGCCGGCGAGCCCGTAGTTTCGGAACAGAGCGGCGCCCACGGGTTTACGACGTTTTTCGAATTGCAACTCGAGCGGCCCGTCCGTGCACGAATCGGCATTGCGCTCAGCCGCGATCCGCAGCCCGAACCGCGGCCCGGGATCGAACTCGACGACTTGCTCGACCTCTCGGTCGAGCTGGCGGTGCAACTCGATGCCGGCACGCACACCGCTGCGGCGATCGCGGCGCTCGAACCCGGTGCGGTCATGGCGTTGCCGCCGGGAGGACTGCGCGGCTCGTTGGCGCTAGCCGGAAGGAAGCTCGCCGTCGGCGAATGTGGTGTCAACGGCCGGCACTATGCGCTGGCCATCGATCACGCCGGAAGGGACGAACCGGAATCATGAGCATCGATGCGAAAAAACTCAAAGATCGCGGGAATCTCGACGTCTTACTTCACGTACCGCTCAGCGTCACGGCGGAGCTCGGGACCTGCAATATGTCGGTTTCCGAAGTGCTCAAACTGGGCGCGGGTTCGATCATCGAATTGGACCGGCTCGCGGGTGGTCCGGTCGACCTGATGGTGAACAACAAATTGATCGCCCGCGGCGAAGTCGTTGCCGTCGACGAAAACTTCGGCGTACGCATTACGGAACTCATCTCCCGCCCGATCTAACCTTGTCATCCCGGTCCCTCGACTACGCTCGGGATAAACTCCGCGAAGCGTAGTCGAGCGACCGACACCTTTCCTTAGTAAAACGGTAACGTAAAGGCGTTACCGTTTTTTCATGGACGGACTCTTTGCCGTCGCCGCGCGCGGTCATGCGACGCTCCCGCTCGACGTGCTCGCGGGCCTCGCGATCCTGGCCGTCGTGCCGTTCTTGTTGATGATGTGCACGTCGTTCGTGCGCATCGTGGTCGTGCTCTCGCTGGTGCGCTCGGCAATCGGCGCCTCGGCGCTTCCCCCTAACGCCGTGCTCTCCGGTCTCGCGCTCGTGCTCACGCTGGTGGTCATGACGCCGACCCTGCAGCGCATCGATCGCGAGGCCATCGAGCCGTACGCTCGCGGCGGACTCTCGCAGTCACAGGTGCTCGACCGCGCTGCGGCGCCGCTACGTTCATTCATGCTTCGCCAAACCCGCCTCGCCGATATCGCGCTTTTCGAACGCGTCGCCCACCGTACCAGCGAACCGCCCGCGCGAGCGCCGCTGATCGTGCTGGTTCCGGCGTTCGTCGTCGGCGAACTTCGCGGCGCGTTCGCAATTGGTTTTGCGCTCTATCTACCGTTCGTGGCGATCGATCTCGCGGTTGCGGCGATGCTGATGGGCCTTGGAATGATGATGCTCTCGCCGCCGGTGGTGTCGCTGCCAGTGAAGCTGCTTCTGTTCGTCATGGTCGACGGCTGGGCACTCATCTGCGGCGGCGTGGCAGCGAGTTTTAGGTGAGCCAAGTAGGACCGCTGTTGACGACCGATAGTCGAACGACTATCATCGAGGAACTTGGATGAAACCGGTCCGTTGGGTCGGCGGCTCCGAGAAGGACCTCGAAGGTATGCCGGATGCTCCACGGCGCGAGATTCGCGCGGCACTGTTTGCCGCAGAAAGTGGCGGCAAGGCTCGCAATGCGAAGCCGATGCATGGCGATCTCGGGGACGTCATCGAAGTCGTGACTCATGATCGAGTCGGCACGTTTCGAGGAATGTACTACATCGGAAAAGAGTTGATCTATGCCCTCCACTTCTTCCAAAAGAAAAGCAAGCACGGCATCGCGACGCCGAAAAGGGAACTCGACCTTATCCGACGCCGGCTTGCGTTCGCGCATCGCCAAGAGCGAGAGGTCGGATGAGGAGATGACGTACGTTACGACTGCAACCGCGTGGCATGGAGAGCCCGATCAAGAAGAGCTGGTAGCAAAGTCTTTTCTCGCGCTTGAAGTTCTTCGTCGGATCGAGGCGCTCGGTATCTCCCAGCGCGAGGCTGCGAAGAGACTCGGCGTTGCTCAAGCGGACATCTCGAAGATCGTCAATTTCAAGGTGTGGGGATTTTCGCTCCCGCGGCTGTCGCAACTGCTATCGAAGCTAGGAGCCGACGTCGACATCCATGTACGGGTGCGATACACGGACGGCCCGGGCAGCCTTCGCATAGCGACGACGAAGGCTCGCCGAATTGCGTAGCTCCCCTCCCGATGGGTTCGTGATTCTGGGACGGCTAGCGGAGCCGCGCGATACCACTTGGCGAGAAACCCCGGAAATGCAGCCTGTGACGACACTCCCCACGCTAAGCAGCGTCGACTTCGATAGCGACGGTAACGAACTCGGCGTTCGCGAGAGGCCGAGGCTGCTCGCCGCGTTCACGTAAGGCCTCGAGATGAAGCCGTGCTGCGCGCACGAACCGCGCAAGCACGTCATCGCGATCGTTGCTGACGGCATAGACGTCAGGGAGTTCGTCCGAGGTAGCCCCATAGGTCCTTGTATCGGGATCGTAGTCGATCCGCACGGCAACGGTCTTCATTCGTCCCTCCATCCTAATCGTTTTTGAAGCTTCCGCCAGACGGCCTTCGGCATCTCGTGATTTGGTCCGCCGTCGATGGTGATCTGGTCGCCCGTTTCGGGGTTGTAGTAGACCGAGTGGTCACCTTTCCCCCGCCGCTTCAGGACATAGCCAGAATCCAGTAGGCGAGCAACGACTTCGCGTACGCGTGGCGGCATGGGAACGCGTTCTCTCGACTCATCTTGCGTACCCTCTGCGACTTTAAGGTAGGTAGCATTTTCACATCATGGGGGCCCCAGACGGGTGACTTCGAAGTCGAGGATCCGGATCGTGTCCTGTGAGCAGCCACTTCGTTAGGAGTAAACGGCGCGTTGCAGTGTCTCGGGTGTAATTGCCCTAATATGCGCGAATAGGATGCGTTTACTCGTTTGGGTCGGGGTGCTCATCGTCTGTGCGGCCGGCGTTGCCTGTGCGCGGCAACAGCGCGGCCACGAAACGACCCTTGCAGATACCGCACCCGCTAACGGTGCGGGCACCCCGTGCGCACGCATATCCCTGGTGCCTCGTCGTGCTCGGTTCGAGGTTCCGCAAGCAGGGCCATGGGAGCATTATGCGGACGACCAACACCCGGTTTGGGTCGATGGGCGGCTCTCTTCACGCTTTGATACCAAACTCGCCTCGGCGATACGGTATCTCCAGGCTGGCAATCTGGCCTACAACCAAGGTCGGCCCCTTGCAGCACGGCGGGCATACGCTCGAGCGTTGTCGCTCTTCCGATCGGCGCATTCGGACTTTTACGTAGCACAGTACGTCTTTGAGCTTGCTGGTTTCTACTTCAGTATCGGCGATACTCGCCATGCCATAGAAACGCTGCGCGTGTTTCTTCGCTATGACCCGGATGGCGATGACCCGAAGCTCGACGCGATCGTCCGCGATGGGCCGTCCCCAGGAATCTTCAAATACGAACTCACTGCAGATGGGGCCGAGCTTCAACGGCACGCGAGCTCCGGCGACGTAACGGCGGGAGCCGACGCCGAAACACTCATCGGCCTACAGGAAGCATCGAAAGGGCAGTACGCAACCGCGAGAGACGCCTTCCTCGCCGCCTACGGATGTGCGCCTGCTGCAGGCGCCAACTACTGGACGTTCGAGCTCGGGCTTCTGGATTTTGCAGAGGGTCACAAATCCGAGGCGATCACCGTGGTTTACGACTCGACGCAATCCGATCTCTTTTACGTGGCGGGCGCGGCGCGGGCCGCGGGCGTGATCCTCGCGATATCCGCCAAGTAAGAATCGAGATTCGCCACAACGGCGGAGTCGAGCACGCTCCGGATGTGACGAGAAAAGCCGGTCGTATCATGCAGCTCCCGGCTGGGCGTTGATATGCGGAGGCGTCGCCGCCAGCTTTAGATAAGACGATCCGGAAATGCTCTTGCTGACGGGACTCGCCACAATCGGGTTGATCGCCGGGCACATCTCGAGCGTGAGCGGTTTCCCGGTCCGCCAATATGCGCTGCCCGCCGTCGAGTTCGTGCCGGGACCGATCGCCGTCGATCGCAAGAATGACGTCTGGTTTGCGCACGACGCCGGAACGCGAATCGGCGAGCTTCGTGCCGACGGGACCCTGCACGTCTATCCGGTTCCCGGTGCTCAGGAACAGATACAAGCCCTCGCCACGGCGGACGACGGAAAGGTGTGGTTCACGCAGACGCAGACACGAGACGGATCGCGCAACCGCGTCGGATATATCAGGCAGGGCGGGCGCATCACGCTCTTCCGATTGCCGCGAAAAGACGCTTTCCTTTGGTCGATTGCTAGCGACGCGCATGGCGGGGCGTGGGTTTCCGAATTCGCGGCGCACCGCGTGGCGCACATCGACGGCGCCGGCACGATCAGGGAGTTCTCGCTGCCGGGGCCGCCAACCGAATTCGTACGCAGCATCGACGTCGATCCGGATGGGACGGTGTGGGTGCTGCAGGACGACGCAATCGTTCACCTATCGAGCACCGGAGCCGCGCGGCGTTTTGTGGTCCCGCTGCCCAAGTCGGTCGCAGGCATCAGGAACATGGTTCCGGCCGGGACCGGCTCCTGGTGGATGACCGTCTATGTAACGAGGGGTCGTGATCCCGAAATCTGGCGGTTCACGACGCCGGATCGACTCGTCCGCTACCGGTTGCCCGAGTCGGCTTTGGGGCCCCTGATTCTCGCCGCCGGCACGGACGGCAGCGCCTGGATGACGTACAACGGGGCGTGCATCATCGCGCGTATAGAGCGGTCAGGCAACATTACGCAGTATCGGTTGCCGTTCAACGCCTTCGACGTTTGGGGGATGACGGAGGACGATCTCGGTGACCTTTGGTTTGCAAACGCGCAATCCGAGAAGTTGGGCGTCTTTGGCCCGCAGGTCAGCCGGGAACCGCACCCCATCATCGCCCCATTGACGGCGCAGGAGGCGGAAATAGTTCAGGCGTGGCAACGCACCCTTGTGCCGCGAAATTCCTACAATATGCAACAGGTTCGAGCGGACGCCCTCAGCGTGGATCAAAATTTCGCGGTCGTGGCCTGGAGTGATGAAAACGGCAATGCAGCAACGTTGATGCAGCGCCGCGCCGGTGGTTGGGCGCCCCTTTTCGTTACGAACGGTCACTTCGACCGGCCGCAAGATCTGACGGCGCTCGGCGTTCCGGCCGGCATCTCAACGCAGCTCTTGCGCGACTCGAACGTGGTCCTCGTTCCGCCTCAGCCGAATATATAAGTCGCCGGAGGCGTCGCGGCTAGCTTCAGATAAAGCAGTAGGATCGTGCGCATTTCGGATGCCCTGGCGACGCTGCGGCCGTTTTTCTCGTTCGAGTTCTTTCCGCCGAAAGACGACGAGGGCTCGCGCGCGCTCCTGGCGACGATCGAGTTGCTCGCGCCGCTGCGTCCGGCGTTCGTTTCGATCACCTACGGCGCGGGCGGCTCAGCCCGCGAGCGAACGGTTACGCTGGCGAAAACGATCCAGCGCGACATCGGGCTGACCGTGATGGCTCACGTCACCTGCGTGGGCTCTACGCGCGCCGAGCTGCGCGCGATCTTCGACGACTTGGCGCGCGGCGGGATCGAGAACGTGCTCGCGCTGCGCGGAGATCCGCCCAAAGGCTCGACCACCTTCGAAGCTCCGGTGGGCGGATTCGCGCACGCGAGCGATCTGATCGCGATGCTGCGCCGCAACTACGATTTTTGTATCGGCGCGGCGTGCTATCCCGAAACGCACGCCGAGGCGCCGAGCCCGCAGACCGACCTCATGCACTTGAAAGAAAAGGTCGACGCGGGCGCCGATTTTCTGATCTCGCAGTTGTTTTTCAACAACGAGCGCTTCACCGAATTCGAGACGCGGGCGCGCGGAATCGGCATCGGCGTTCCGATCATCCCGGGGCTCATGCCGATCACGAACTATCAGCAGGTTTCGCGTTTTACGCAGGCGATCGGCGCGACGATCCCGCCGAAGCTGTTGCGCGAACTCGAACTTCGTCACCAGGAAGCGAAGGCCGTCGAGGATTTGGGCGTGGCGTACGCTGCCCTACAGGCGACCGAGCTGCTCGGGCGCGGCGCGCCGGGCATTCACTTTTACACGCTCAACCGTTCGCCGGCGACGCGCGCGATCGTGTCCGCGTTGATCGCCGGCAGCGCGTGGCGCGCGAGCTTCGGAGCACTGCGGTGAGCACCGATCGCGGCTACGACGTCGATACCTACCTGGCCGAGCTTTTCGTCGGCGATGATCCGGCGTTCGAACGCGCGCTCGCGACCAGTGCAGCGGCGGGTCTACCGCCGATTGCGGTCTCGGCAACGCAGGGGAAGCTCTTGTATCTGCTCGCGCGCCTGCGCGGCGCGCGGCGCATTCTGGAGATCGGGACGCTCGGCGGCTACAGCGCGATATGGATGGCGCGCGCGCTCCCCCGCGACGGCGTGCTGATCTCGCTCGAAATCGATCCCGAGCATGCGGCGGTGGCGCGCGACAACGTCGCCGCGGCGGGCCTCGCGGATATCGTGGCCGTGGAGGTTGCGCCCGCGCTCGAGATGCTTGCGCATCTGGTCGGCGCGAAGGCCGAGCC
Source organism: Candidatus Baltobacteraceae bacterium (assembly GCA_035502855.1). NCBI lineage: Bacteria > Bacillati > Vulcanimicrobiota > Vulcanimicrobiia > Vulcanimicrobiales > Vulcanimicrobiaceae > Vulcanimicrobiaceae bacterium. The sequence continues at coordinate 24,750 of DATJTX010000018.1, read as the reverse complement.
CTTCGATCTGATCTTCATCGACGCGGACAAGGAAAACAATCCGCGGTACCTGCGCCGTGCGCTCGAACTCTCGCGCAGCGGTACGCTGATCGTCGTCGACAACGTCGTGCGCAACGGATCGGTGATCGACGCGAACAGCCGCGACCCCGACGTGATCGGTACCCGCGCCGTCTTGAAGATGATGGCGAGCGAGCCCCGTTTGCAGGCGACCGCGCTGCAGACGCTCGGGCATAAAGGGCACGACGGCCTGGCGCTCGCGCTCGTCGTTTGATCGTCTCTAACCCGGCAACATCGCGGTAACGTCGCGCCTCTAGCGTCGAAGGGATGGAGGCCTTCGATGCGCTCCTGCGCGAGACGATGATTCTGGCCGCCGTGCTCTGCGTTCCCGTCCTTACGATAGCGGCGACGGTCGGAACGGCCGTCGCCATCGTGCAGGCGGCCACGCAGGTGCAGGAGCAGACGCTCACGCTCTTGCCCAAAGTGCTCGCAGTCGGCCTGATGGTTGCGTTGTTCGGCGCGTTCGGCCTGCACGCGTGCGCCGCGCTGTTTCGAGACGCGATCGCGGCGATTCCGGCGCTGGTTCACGGTTCGTGACCGCATCCGTGCTGCTCGTCTTTGCGCGCTGCGCCGGATTTGCCGCGCGCGCACCGGGGTTCTCGCACCCGAGCGTGCCGCATCCGCTGCGCGCCGGGATCGCGCTGTTGCTCACCGTCGCGATTGCGCCGGGCGTACGGGCAACGCATCTCGCTGGAATCGCCTTGGCGATCGCGCTCGTCGTCGAGTTCCTCCTCGGCAGCGCGATCGGCATGGGCGCCTCCCTGCTCTACGACGGTGCGTACGCCGGCGGTCGCATGCTCGACGATTACGTCGGCGTGAAAGCGATCGCGCCCAACGTGCAGCTGGTCGCACCGAGCGGCTTCGGGCGCATCTGGTCGATCGCGTTTACCGGCGGATATTTTCTGCTCGGCGCCTATCGCTTGACGATCCTCGCCTTGGCGGAGAGTTTCGAGCGTATCCCGCCCGGCGCGCCGTTCGATCCGCATGCGTGGCTGGCGTTCGCGGCGTCGCTCGCGAGCACGATCGTGCTCGTTGCGTTCGCGGTCGCGGCGCCGTCGATCGCGCTGGCCTTCGTCGTGCAGATCGCGCTGGCCGCGCTCTCGCGGACGATCCCGCGGTTTGCCGGCTTCTCGCTCTCGTTTCCGCTGGTTTTCGGCGCGGTGCTGCTGGTAACGGCGGTTTCGATTCCGCTGCTCGCAGCCCGCGCGGCGCATCCGATCCTTCTCTATCCGGGAGCGCGACCGTGAGCGGCGATGCGGGTGAGAAAACCTTCGAAGCGCCGCCGTCGCGGATCGCCAAGGCCCGGCGCGAAGGAAACGTGGCGCGGGCTGCGGAGTTCGCTGCGAATCTCGCGTTTGTCGCAGCCGCGCTTGCGGTGCTCGTGCTGGCCGCACCGATCGGCGCGCTCGCGCGCGAGGCTATGGCGCGTGCTGCAGGCGGCAGCGTCCCCGCGCTGCCGTGCACTGCGCTGGTCGTTCTCGCGCTGCTGCCGATGGGGTTGGCCGCGCTCAGCGGAGCGCTCGGCGGCGCGATGCAAAACGGTGGTGTCGTCTTTGCTCCGGTTGCGGTGAAGCTCGAGCGGCTGCAGCCGCTCGAGGGTTTGCGGCGCATGTTCTCGCGCGAAGCCGCGACGCACGGCGTCCGCGCGCTGGCAGCGTTCACGTTCGCGGTGGCGGCGATGGTGCCCACTCTTCACGATCTGGTGAACGCTGCCGCGGTCGCGCCGGCGCCGCGCAGCGTGGCGAGCATTGCGTGGAGCGGAGCGCAGCACGTCGTCTTCGCGGCCGCAGCCGTCGGGCTGCTTTTCGCCGTCGCCGAATACGCGGTCGCGCGGCGCGCGTGGCTGCGCAAATTGCGGATGAGCCTGGCCGAGCTCAAGCGCGAGCTGAAGGAGAGCGACGGCGATCCGCTCGCGCGCGGGCGGCGCAAGTCGCTGCATCGCAATCTGGTTCGCGGCGCGCTCGCACGCGTCAAAGACGCGTCCTTCGTGGTGGTGAATCCGACCCACGTTGCCGTGGCGCTCGAATACCGGCCGCCGGCCGTACCGGTGCCGCGGGTGCTCGTGCGTGCCGCCGACGAGGCAGCGCTGCGCGTGCGTGCGTTGGCCGCCGAACATCGCGTGCCGCTGATCGAGAACGTGGCGCTGGCACGCGGCCTCTACCGCGATTGTGCCGTCGGCGAGCCGATCGTCTACGACCATTACGTCGCGGTGGCCGAAGTCGTGGCCGCGCTGCTGCGCAGCGGCGCACTCGAGCGCCGCGCATGAGCCGCGTGCCGGTGTACGCCTTCGCCGCGGTGTTGTTGGCGATCGTCGGCATCTTGATCGTCCCGCTGCCGCCGGCGCTGCTCGACGTCCTGCTCGGAATCAACATCTTCGGCTCCGCGCTCGTGCTGCTGCTCGCCGTAACCATCGAGGATCCGCTGGAGTTCTCCGCGTTCGCGCCGGCATTGCTGGTCGCCACGCTCTTCCGCCTCTCGCTCGACGTGTCCGCGACCCGCCTGATCCTCACCGCCGGTACGACGCCGGGCGCGGTCGGCGCGATCATTCCGGCCTTCGGCGCATTCGTCGTGCGCGGCAACCTCGTGGTCGGGTTGATCGTCTTTTCGATCTTGATCACGATCCAATTCATCGTCATTGCCAGCGGTTCGCAGCGCGTGGCCGAAGTGGCGGCGCGTTTCACGCTCGACGCGATGCCCGGCAAACAGATGGCGATCGATGCCGACGTTCACGCCGGCGCACTCGACGCCGAGGGTGCGCGGCGCAAACGCGCCGCGGTCCAACGTGAGGCGGATTTCTACGGCGCGATGGACGGCGCAGGGAAGTTCGTCAAAGGCGACGCCGTCGCGGCGCTGGTGATCGTGGCGCTCAATCTCGTCGGCGGCATCGTCGTCGGCGTCGCGTATCAAGGTCTCTCGCCGCTCGCGGCCCTGGACACCTTCGCGCTGCTCTCGATCGGCAACGCGCTGGTAACGACGCTTCCCGCGTTTCTGATCTCGACCGCGATGGGCATGATGGTCACGCGCGTCGCCTCGGACGGTGCGCTCGGAGCGGACTTGGCGGCGCAGCTCTTTGCGCGTCCCGACGTGCTGCGCAGCGCCGGCGCGCTGCTGCTGGTACTTTCGTTCGTGCCGGCATTGCCGCGCCCGCTCTTTCTCGCGCTCGGTGCCGGTGCGTTCGTGCTGGCGCAGGTTGCGGTACGCCGGCGCAATCGTCTGGACCGGGATTCGCGTGCGGCGAACGAGCGCGCCAAACGCCAAGCGATGCGCCGGCCCGAACTGGCGTTGAGCTTGGTCGGCGTCGATGCGATGGCGATTGAAGTCGGCACCGACCTCGCGCATCTGCTCGCGCCGCCGCTGTGCGATGCGTTGCTCGACCGGATCGGCGAGGTGCGCCGCGCGCTCGCCGGCGAGATCGGTTTGGTCTTGCCCGGCGTACGTCTGCGCGACGATCTCGCGCGCGATCCGGACACCTATGCGATCCGCGTGCGCGATCGCGAGGTCGCGCACGGGCGGCTCGAACTCGAAGGGGTGATGGCGGTCGCGGACACCGGCGTTCTCGCCGGCCTCGGTTTGCAGGTTGAAACCGAACCGGTCTACGGATTGCCCGCCGCCTGGATCGATCCCGTCGACCGCGAGCGCGTCGCCTCGGCCGGTGCGCTGGTTTTCGATCCGATCTCGATCGTCGGTTCGCACGTAGCCGAAACCGTGCGGCGCCACGCGAGCGAGTTGCTCGGACGGCAGGAGCTGCAAACGCTGCTCGAACATTTGCGTGCGAGCATGCCCGCGTTGATTCGCGAATTCGGCACCGACGCGTTTCCGCTCGGGACGCTGCACAAAGCGTTCGGACATCTCTTGCGCGAACAGGCGTGGCCGCGCGATCCGGTCATCGTCCTGCAGGCGATGCTCGAATCGCCCTCACGCGATCCGCGCGAACTGGCCGAGTCGGCACGCCGCGTGATTCTTCCCGATCTGCTGCGCCGCCGCGGAATCGAACGGCTCGAGCCGCTGGTCGTCGATGCCGAGTACGATCTTGTGCCCGATCCGCAGCGCGCGATCGAGCTGCGCGACGAGGTTGCCGACTACGCGGCTCGCGTTCCACGCGATCGTGCCGCGGTGCTCTGCGGCAGCGCGCTGCGGCCCGTGCTTTCGGACCTGCTGCTGCGCTCGGGCATACGCGTGGACGTGCTGACCTACGCCGAGCTGCCGCCGGAGCTGCCGCTGGCCCCGGCGGGCATGGTTCCACCCACGATTCGTAGCCTAGCCGCCGTTTGACGAGGGAGAGGGAGGCTGATACAGTCTCAAAGTTAAAGACCTGCCGGCCCCGGCGTCGACTTTAGCCGACAAAGGTTCATCTTTGACGGAGAGAGTCAGCTGGGCCCTTTCTTTGGTACCGCCCCCGGAAGCCGCATGAGCTGGAATACTGTCAAACCGTTCGTCAAAGCGCTGGTGATCATCGCCATCGTGGCCTACTCGCTCTGGGCCGCGCTCCCGATCGATCAAAAGATTCATCTCGGGCTCGATCTGCAAGGCGGTTCGCGCCTGCTGCTCCAGCTTTCACCGACGGCCGACGTGAAGACGATCACGCCGCAAATCCAAGCGCAGACGCGCCAGGTCATCGAGCAGCGCATCGATACGCTGGGCGTGACCGAGCCGCAGATCAGCAACGTCGGCAGCGATCGCATCTTGGTCGAGATTCCGAACCTGAAGAATCCCGATCAAGCCGAGCAGCTGCTCAAACAGGTTGCGGTGCTCGATTACAAGATCATGCCGCCGCAAGTGGCTCAGCGCGCGGACGCCGCGTTGCAGATCGTCGACAATCCGAAGACGCCCGGCGTAACCAAGAAAGAGCTAGCCGAAGCCCAAGCATACGTTGAGCGCGGCGCGTACGACGCGAGCGGGCCGATCGTCTACACGGGCAAGGAACTCAAAGGCGCGCAAGCGAGTTACGATCAGTCGGGCAATCCGAACATCACCTTCCAAACGAAGGACGCAGCGAAGTTCGGCAAGATGACCAGCGCCAATGTCGGCAAGCTGCTCGCGATCTTCCTCGACAATCGGTACGTGTCAGCCGCGACGATTCAGAGCCCGATCTACGACAGCGGTCAGATCACGGGGCAATTCACCGAAGAGCAGACGATCACGCTCGCCAACGAACTCAATGCCGGCGCTCTGCCGGCCGCGATCTCCATCATCGAAAAGGAAACGATCGGACCGACGCTGGGCAAGATCGATCTCATCGAATCGCTCAAAGCTTCGATGCTCGGGCTGGGCCTGGTGCTGCTCTTCATGATCGCGGTCTATCGCCTGCCCGGATTCTTGGCCGACGTCGCCCTGATGATCTACGTGCTGGCGATGCTGGGAATTCTCGCGGCCTCGCACGCGACGCTCACGCTCCCCGGAATCGCCGGCTTCGTGCTCTCGATCGGTATGGCGGTCGATGCGAACGTGCTGATTTTCGAGCGCATCAAGGAAGAACTCTGGAACGGTAAGCCGATGCGGGCGGCGGTGCGCGTCGGGTTCTCGCGCGCGTTCACGGCCGTCTTCGACAGCCACTTCACCACGATCGTCGGCGCGGGCGTGCTCTTCATGCTCGGCACGGGCACGGTGAAGGGGTTCGCATTCACGCTCTTCTGGGGCACCGTGGTCTCGCTGTTCACCGCGGTCTTTATCACGCGCTTCTTCGTCGACGTGCTGGTCGACAACAACCTTCTCACCGCTCCCGAGCTCTACGGCGTCAAGTCCGACGAACTCGGTATCTTCGCCAAGCAGGGAGCATAAGCGCGTGTTCTTCCGCAGACTCAATTGGAATATCGTCGGTTGGTTCCGCACCGTTTCCTACATCTCGTATCTGGTGATCGCCGTCGGTCTGGGCGCGATGATCTATCATGGATTCGAGGGCGGTCACGGGTTCCAACCCTCGCACATGCTGCGCCTGGGCTTGAGCTTCACCGGCGGCACCGAGGTCGACTTCGCGTTCACCAAGCCGGCCACGACGCAGGCGGTCACCGCCGCGCTCGCGCCGCTCGATCTCTCGGACGAGAGCATCAACACGACCGGAACCGGCGGTACGTCGTTCTCGGTCCAGACCCAGACCTCGTTTGCGAACAATTCCGTGCCGCTGGAACAGGCGCTCGGCAAAGTCGCGCCGCTCGACATGAGCCGGTTCAGCATCACCGCGATCGGACCGACGCTCGGCGCCGAATATCTGCGTGACGCGCTCTGGGCGCTGGTCATCGCGCTCTCGATCCAGTTCATCTACATCGCCTTCCGCTTCGGCTGGAACTACATCTTCGGATTAGTCACGATCATCGCGCTGGTACGCGATGCCGCGATGATGATCGGCATCTACGCGATCGCCGACCGCCCCGCCGACGATGCGTTCCTCGCCGCAGTGCTGACCGTCATCGGCTACTCGGTCATGGACACGATCGTCATCCTCGATCGAATTCGCGAGAATACCAAGATCATGGTCGGCGTCGCGTACGATCGGATCGTCAACGAATCGATCAAGCAGACGATGACGCGATCGTTCAATACGCTCGCGACCGTGGTCATCACGCTGGTCGCGCTGCTCGCGCTCGGCGGCGCGAGCCTGAAGAACTTCGCCTTCGCGCTGCTGGTCGGCATCTGCTCGGGCGGCTACCATTCGATCTTCTATTCCGCGCCGCTGGTGCTCGTATTCCGCAAGCGGCAGCTCGAAGCGGCCGCGCGCAAGCGCCGCGTTGCGCTCAGCGCGCCCGGCCAGGCGCCGGCGCGCGTGGAGGGCGGCAGCGCGGGCCGCGGCGGCTCGCGCGACGACATCGTCGCTGCCCGCCGCGCGCGCCGCGAAAAGCAAAAATCGGCGACGCGCAATCCGCAGACGTCGCCGGCCCGCTACCGGCGCAAACGCGAGGACGAGAGCGCCGCGGTCGAGACGATGGAACCGATCGATCCGCTCGACGCGCAAGTTTCCGGCCTGCACGACCAGGCCTACGACGCCGGTCATGAGGAGATTCGCTTGAACCTCGACGAGTTCGAGGTTCCCGCCCCGGAGCATGAGCCGGACGGCGCGCGCCAAGAGTAAAGCTCCGCTACCGCCGCCGACTCCGTCTGAGGCGGCCTTTGAACGCGCCTTCGCCGCCTTTGTCGGCGATGTCACCCTGAGGAGCGATGCAGAGCATCGCGTTTCGAAGGGCGACATCGATCGTTTCGTCGAGCGGCAATTCGATCGTGCGGAAGAGTACGCGCGGGACCGCTACGCGACGATCGGCGGCGCCACGCAATTTCACACCAAGCTGGTCGGTGTCTCGTTCGAGGGACGGCAAGATACGATCGCGGGCCTGCGCGCCGGTACGGAGCTGACGCTGCAGCGTCAACCGCAGAACGAGTACGACCCCAATGCGATCGCCGTGCTCTACGGCGAGCTGCAGCTGGGTTTCATCAAACGCGATATCGCCAAGCATTTGGCTCCGGCGATCGACGCCGGCGCCCGCTACCGCACGCGTGCCGAATCGTTGACCGGGGGTGGAGAGAAAAACCGCGGCGTCAACGTCTTCGTGTGGCGCGACGCGTCCTTCGAGGTGCGAACGCGTCGCGTTCGCACGCCTCAGGATGACGGTGCCGCAGCAAACGTGGGAGATACCATTCGGCGGGCGTTGATCGGGGAGGCGCAGCCGCATCGCGTGCAGCTCGAAGCGCTCGAACGCATCGAGTCCGGGCGCAATACGCTCATCGTCTTCGGTACGGGTCGAGGCAAGTCGTTTTGCTTTCAGTATCCGGCCGCGCTGCGCGCCCTGATCGCCGGCACGAAGACGCTGGTGATCTATCCTCTGCGCGCGCTCGCCAACGATCAATTCGACGCGCTCACCCGCAAGTTCGATCCGCTCGGTCTGCGCATCTATCGGGCTAACGGCTCGATCCTGCCGGAGGAACGCGACGAGCTCTTCGCCGCGCTGCGTGAAGGCGCGTGGGACATCATCCTTGCCACACCCGAGTTTCTCGAATTCCACCAAGGCGAGTTCACCGGCTTCAGCGCGCCGGCGCTCGTGGTCGTCGACGAAGCGCACCATCTCTACGAATCCAAACATCGCGCCGCCTACGGCCGGCTCGGCGAGGTGATTGCGGCCCTGGGCGCGCCCCAGGTGCTCGCGCTCACGGCCACCGCCGGCGACGAGGCGTTCGCGCAGATCGTGCGCGAATTGCATATCGACGCGTGGGTGATCGATCCGACGGTGCGTGAGAACCTGCACGTGACCGACGCGCGCGAGACCAAGGACCGGCTCGGCTACCTGATCGATCTTTTTGCCGATGGCGAGAAAGGCATCGTCTACTGCAACTCCCGCAAAGAGGCCACCAAGTTGGCGCAAAACCTGCGCAAAAAGCTTGGCAACGAGGTGATGTTCTATCACGCGGGCATGCCCTCACCCGAGCGCGCGGAGGTCGAACGCTTCTTTCGCGAGGGCCGGCTACGCGTGATCGCGGCGACGTCCGCCTTCGGTGAGGGCATCGACCTGCCAGACGTGCGGCACGTCGTGCTCTATCACTTGAACTTCGATTTCACCGAGTTCAACCAGCAGGCGGGCCGCGCCGGCCGCGACGGGGAGGTGGCGCAGATCCACCTGCTCTTCGGGCAAAACGACCGCACGATCAACGAGTTCATCATCGATCGCGATGCGCCGACGCTGGGGGTTCTGCGCGCGCTCTATCGCGGCATTCGCGGGCTCGCGGGCGATGCCGTCGTGCGAATGACCTACGTCGACATCGCGCGGACGCTGGAGCTCGATAAAGTGAACGAACGCACGGTCAGCCGCGCGCTACGCATCTTCGAGGACGAAGGCCTGGTCGAGATCGGCGAGGACGATGACGGTCGATACGTGCGCTTCTTGCGCGTCGACGGCAAAGTCGATCTCGAGCGCAACGAGCGCTTCGCCGAGGGCGAGGCCGAGCGCGAGAGCTTCAGGCGCTTCTGCGAACTGGTGCTCAGCGCGCGCGCGGACGACCTCGAGCGGATCATCAACCGTCCGATCTACCCGCAGCGCGTCGACCTGCTGCGATGACGGGCACGGCGAGGCGGCCCGCGGCGGTGGTGCTCGGCATCTTCGAATCGCCGCCGCACGGCGTGATCTTCATCGAGCGCGCGGCGCACCTGCGCAATCACGCCGGGCAAATCGGCTTGCCCGGCGGCGGCATGGATCCGAGCGACGGCGGCGATCTGCGCGTGACCGCGCTGCGCGAGATGGAGGAAGAAATCGGAATCGCACCCGAGCGCGTGACGATCGTCGGCGAATTGCCCGAGATCAACGCGCGCGTCAACAATTACGCGGTCACGCCGTTCGTTGCCACGCTCGCTCCGGGCGATCTGCGCATCGACGCCACCGAGACGGTCGGCGCCTTCACGGTGCCGTTGGAGCGCGTCGTGACCGGTCTGCGCCAAGACATGGTTTCGGTGGGCGCGTTCGAGATCGAGTCACCGGTTCTCGATCACGCCGAGAAACGCATCTGGGGCTTGACCGGCCATATCTTGCGTGCCTTTGTTGCGGCATGGAACGACCCGAAAAACGGCTTGCGGGCACGCGTCGAGGCAAGGCTCTCGTCGAAATAGTAGCGAACACGCCAAAATATGATGCGCCGAATTCTTGCCACGACGTTCCTCGTTGCTCTTTTGGGTTCGTCCGCCGCCGCTTCGGCGAGGGCCTACGACGTTTCGGACGTCCTTGCCGCACCGTTCGTCGATAACCTGACCGCCTCGCCCGACGGAACCGTGCTGGTGTGGAAAGTCGACGCGAGCGGTGTGCGCAATCTCTACACCAATGCGGGCGGCGCGGTTCACGCGCTGACGCACTATACGCAGGACGACGGCCAAGACATCGATACGCCGCAGGTGCTGCCCGGGAATGACGGCGTCGTCTATCTCCACGGCGGCGTCGAGGACAATTCGGAAGGCGAGAATCCGAATCCGGTGCAGCAGATTCCGCCGCCCGAGCGCGCGATCTTCGTGGTGCCGATCGCGGGCGGAGATCCGGTGCAGCTCGCCTCCGGCAACGGTGTCGTGCTCTCGCCGAAGGGCGATGCGATCGCGTTTACGACGGTGCAGGGTCAGCTCGGCATCGTCACCTTCAAGAAGAGCGGCGCCACGTTCGCTGCCGGAAAACCGGAGATGGTTCCGATCCGCGGCTCCGCGTCGGACATCGCCTGGTCGCCGGACGGCACGAAGCTGGCCTTCACCAGCGCGCGCGGCGATCATTCGTTCATCGTGATCTACACGCCGGCCAAACATTCGTACGTTTATGCGACGCCCGATTTCACCCAAGACGACATGGCCTCGTGGTCGCCGGACTCTACCCGCGTCGCGTTCATCCGCATGCCTGGCCGGCTCATCGGCGAGACGGTCTACGATATGAAAAGCTTCGACTCCGGCGGCTCCTCGACGACGCCGTGGTCGATCTGGGTCGCGAATGCGAACAGCGGCAACGCGCGGCGGATTTGGACCGCGCGCAAGGGAATCGGCCACGCGTTCTACCCGACGATGAGCCCGGCGCAGCTCTGGTGGCTGCGCGGCGACCGGATCGTCTTCCCGTGGGAAGGGGACGGCTGGGCGCATCTCTACGTCGTCTCGGCCGGAGGCGGCGCGGCGACGCGTTTGACGACGGGCAGGTTCGAGGTCCAAACCGTCGCCGAATCGTTCGACCGGACGCATCTGCTCTATTCGACGAATGAAGGTGCGATCGACGAGCGTCACATTTGGAGCGTCGGCCTCGACGGCAGACCAAGAGCGCTCACGCACGGCCCGGGCAATCAGTGGTCTCCGACGCCGCTCGCGAACGGCAGCTTCGCGTACGTGAACGCCTGGTACGCAAACCCGCCGGTGGTGACCATCGCCGGCACGCCGGCCAAGACGCTCGTTGCCGTTGCGACGCCGGCGAATTATCCGGCGGCGCAGATGGTACGTCCGCGCTTGATCACCTACCGTTCGACCGACGGCTGGACGATTCACGCGCAGCTGTTCGTTCCGCGAGGCGGTCCGACGCGCCACGCTGCGATCGTCTTCGATCACGGCGGTCCACCCCGGCAGATGCTGGCGGGCTTCCATTATATGGAGCCGTACACGCATCTCTACGAGATGAATCAGTATCTCGTGAATCGCGGGTTCGTGGTGCTTTCGATCAACTATCGCTTAGGCATCATGTACGGCTACAAATTCCGCAACCCCCCGCACGCCGCATGGAACGGCGGCGCGGAGTATCAGGACGTGCTCGCCGGCGCCAAATGGCTGCAGAAGCAGCCGGAGGTCGATCCGAACCGGATCGGCATTTACGGCCTCTCGTACGGTGGTCTGCTGACGGCACTCGCGCTGGCGCGCAATTCCGACATCTTCAAGGTCGGCGCCGACTTTGCCGGCGTCCACGACTGGGCGACGCTGTTCGATCACGACTACGGTCATCCGGTCGGTACGCCCGAACAGCGGAAGATCGCACTGATGTCGACCGCCGAAGGCTACCTCGACGAGTGGAAGTCTCCCGTGTTCATCGAGCAGGGCGACGACGATCGCAACGTGGCGTTTTCACAGGGCGTCGATCTCGCGAACAAGCTGCGCAATCGGGGCGTAACGGTTCAGACGCAGGTCTTCCCCGACGAAACGCACGAGAACCAGGTCTGGGCGCATCTGGTCGAACAGTATCGCGCCGCGGCGAACTTTCTGGCGAAGTACTTGCATCCGCTGCAGTAACGAGGGCTAGCTGCCTGCGGTGAGCGTCAACGCCACGTCGACGAGCGTATTCGCCTGGGTTCCCATGCCGCGAAAACGCTCGTCGTGCGTTTGTCCGGCGTCGTAGCGCTTGTAGATTTGCTGTAAGATCGCTGCGAAGCGAAAGAAATTGAAGACGTGATACCACCGCACCCGGCTCACGTCGAATCCGGTCGCCTCCGCATACCGTTCGATCGCCTGCGCGCGCGTCATGAATCCCTCGCGCCACGTCGGCATGCCCCACAGGTGGAACCCGGGCGGATCGCTTGCCTGCGGCCAGAGCGCGAGCACGTAGCCCACGTCCATCAACGGATCGCCGTAGGTGCACATGTCCCAGTCGAGCACGGCCGTGATCCGCGCCGGATCGCGCGCGTCGAGCAGCATGTTGTCGAGCTTGAAATCGTTGTGCACCAGCGTAGCCACCGGCGATTTCGGGACCTGCGAACGCAGCCAATCGATGAGCACCGAGGCGTCCGCCGTGCCGGCGGTGCGCGCCGCGTCCCAGCGGTTCGCCCAGCCCTCGAGCTGACGTGTCACGTAACCCTGAGGATGTCCAAGATCTGCCAAGCCCGCAGCTGCGACGTCGACCCGGTGCAGGGTGGCAAGCGTGTCGATGATCGCGTTGCCGAGGCGCTGCGCGAAACCGCGCTCACCTTGCAAATGCTCGGGCAGATCGCGTCGAATCGCGATCCCGTGCATGCGCTCTTCGATAACAAAATCGCTGCCAACGATCGAATGGTCGGTGCAGAGATGATAGCTGCGCGGCGCCAGCGGAAAGCTCGCGTAGACTTTCGAGAGCACGGCGTGCTCGCGCCGCATGTCGTGCGCGCGCTCCGGTATCGGGCCGAGCGGCGGACGCCGTAAGACGTATTCCTGCGCTCCGAAGCACACCAGATACGTCAGGTTCGCATGACCACCTCCGAACTGGCGCACTTCGAAATCGCCGCCGGTTTGCGAGAGGTGCTCGCGCAGATACGGTTCGAGCCGAGCGAGATCGAGCCGCTCTTCGGGACGGACGTCGATCACTTCGGGATCGTCGTCGTGGATCACGCCGTACGCTCGAGGTGCGCGATATCGTTGAGGGTGACGAGCAGGCGGCGGTCGCCGCGCGCGCGGACGATCGAGATCGACGTGTTGCCGGCCGGAAAAAAGAAATCGCTGTGCAAGCCGAGGAGCGCGGCGACGTACGCGTTGATTGCGCCCGCATGACTGACGACCGCAACCCGCGCGCCGCCGTTGGCGGACACGATCGAATCGAGCGCGGCGGTCATGCGGCCGCGAATCTCCTGCGAGCTCTCCGTGCCGGGCAGATGCGACCAGCCCCCGTGCGCGATCGCGATCTCGGCCAAATCGTGCAGCGCCACCGGGCCGATGCCGGCGATCTTCACTTCGCCGAGGCGTGCGTCTTCGGTGACGGCGAGTCCGGTAGCGCGCGCAAGCGCGTCGGCTGTTTCGCGCGCTCGGCGCAAATCGCTGGAATAGATCGCGCCGATTCCGCGCGAGCGCAGGCGCTGCGCCATCGCCTCGGCTTGTGCGCGGCCGCGCTGCGTGAGCGGGAGATCGACGTGCAGCGGTTCGACGTCCTCCCCGGGAGGCAGCGACTCGGCCTCACCGTGACGGATCAGCAGCAGCTCGGTCGCACCGTGCGCAACGCGGAAGTCATGCATCGTATTTGGCGAGCTCGGCTTTGGCGATGCTCCGCAGGTGAACCTCGTCGGGACCGTCGGCAATGCGCAGCGACCGCGCGTTGATCCACGCGTGGGAGAGTCCGGTTTCGTCGAGCATGCCTTCGGCGCCGAAGGCCTGGATCGCGCGATCGACGATCGCCTGGGCGATGCGGGGCGCCGCGACCTTCGCCATTGCCAGTGCGGGCGCGGCGCGTTTATTGCCGTGGCGGTCGAGCTGTTCGGCGGCGTCGTAGACCAGGTGGCGCGTGCTGTCGATGTCGATACGCGACTGCGCGATCCACTCGCGGACCACGCCCTGCTCGGCAAGAGGACGGCCGAAGGTGATGCGATCGCGCACGCGCAGACACATCATGCGCAGCACGCGCTCCGACCGCCCCAGTAAGCGCAGGCAGTGATGCAGGCGGCCGGGGCCGAGGCGGCCCTGCGCGATCTCGAAGCCGCGCCCCTCGCCCAGCAGCAGGTTCCCCACCGGAACGCGCACGTTTTCGAAGGCGAGCTCGGCGTGTCCGAACGGCGCGTCGTCGTAGCCGAAGACGTGAAGCGGGCGCACGACGCGCACGCCGGGTTCACGGATCGGCACCAAGATCATCGACTGCTGCACGTGCTTCGCTGCATTCGGATCGGTCTTGCCCATGAAGATCAAAATTTGCGTGTGCGGATGCATCGCGCCGGTCGTCCACCATTTTCGTCCATTCAGCACGTAGTGATCGCCGTCGCGCACGATCGACGCGGAGATGTTGGTCGCATCCGACGAACCGCGATCCGGTTCGGTCATCGCAAAACCGCTGCGAATCTCGCCGCGCAGCAACGGCTGCAGCCAGCGTTCTTGTTGCTCGGGCGAACCGTAACGCGCGAGCACCTCCATGTTGCCGGTGTCCGGTGCGTTGCAATTGAAAACTTCCGGCGCGATCGGCGAAGTGCCCATCATTTCGCAGAGCGGCGCGTACTCGCGATTGGAGAGTCCGGCGCCGAACTGCTTCTCGGGAAGAAAGAGATTCCACAAGCCCTGTGCCTGCGCGCGCGACTTGAGCTCCTCCATGATGCCGGGCTGGGTCCAGCGCGTTTTCCCGGCCTCGACCTCGGCGAAATAGCGGCCCTCATTCGGATAGACGTGCTCGTCCATGAAGGCTTTGAGACGTTCGGCCCAGTTCATACCGAGGGCAGTTCGCCGGACGGCAAAAGTGCCATGCAGCGACGAAGGGACAGCTTGGTCGGGCGCGAACGGCGCTGATCGAGGAGGGGCCGCCGGATGTTCGCTCGAGCAACCGTCGTCGTCTGCGTTTGCGCAATTGCTTGTGCGCTCGCGGCACCCGTGTGCGCCCAAACCGCGCCGCCGAGCGCCGCACCGATCTCGGTCGTTACAACCGCGCCGAGCGGTGCGCCGGGATTCCCCGGCGGTAACGGTTCCGCATCATCGGCGATCACGATTACCGACGACTCAACGATCAACGGTGGTTCGTCATCTGCAATTTATTTGCAAACGAGCGGCGGCAGCGGCGGCGCGGGAAATGGTTACGTCCAGATAACGGCTTCCTCGGCGTACGGCGGCAACGGCGGAAGCGGCGGCGATGCCGGCGCGGTAACGCTCACCGCGAACGGTATTTATTCTGCATCGGGTGCGACCGCATTGTTTGCCGCAAGTACCGGCGGCGGCGGCGGCAGCGGCGGCTACGCAATCAACTACGGTACCGGTAACGCGTACGGCGGCAACGGCGCCGGCGCCGGAAGCGGCGGCACGATAACGATCGGCCTTTCCGCCGGCGCGTCTGTTACCACCACCGGCGATAACGCGTACGGCATCTTTGGCTACACGACCGGCGGTACCGGCGGCGGCGGCGGCCTCGCCGCTGCAGGCGGCGGCGTCGGCGGATACGGAAGCAGCGGCGGCAACGGCGGCACGATCGCCATCACCAGCGCGGGCGCGATCGCGACAACCGGTACCTCTTCGTACGGAATCCTCGCGGAAAGCGGAGGCGGAAACGGCGGCGTCGGGGGTGATACGGGTGTGATCGATGCGAACGGCAGTCCGGGTGGAGCCGGCGGCGTCGGCGGCAACATCACCGTCATATCGACCGGAACGATCTCGACGCTCGGAGATTATGCGAGCGGCATCTACGCGCTGAGCCAAGGCGGGACCGGCGGCGTGGGTGGCGGCGCTACGGGTGCCTCAGCCGACGGTGGCAACGGCGGAAACGGTGGAGGCGCCGGCGACGTAACGGTTACCGCCGGCGGCGCGATCACGACCGCGGGGGCGAGCGCGTACGGCATCGACGCCTCGACCATCGGCGGGGCCGGCGGCGCCGGCGGTTCAGGATCGGGCATCAAGGCCAGCGGCGGCGCGGGCGGCGCGGGCGTCAACTCGGGCGCGGCCACCGTCACCGAGACCGGCTCGATCGTCACCAGCGGCGCACAGGCTGATGGAATCGTAGCCCAGTCGATCGGCGGCGGGGGCGGAACGGGCGGCAGTTTCGGCAGTCTTTTCGGCAGCGGGGGTACCGGCACGGCCGGCGGCGCGGCGGGGGACGTAACGGTCACGACCTCGGGCTCGGTGAGCACCTCCGGCCTCGGCGCGATCGGCATCCTGGGCGAATCGGTCGGGGGCGGCGGCGGCACCGGCGGCTCGGGCGGCGGCCTCTTCGCGCTCGGCGGCTGGGGCGGCGGCTCCTCTCCCGGCGGTACGGTCACGCTCGACAACACCGGCTCGGTCACCACGACCGGCGACGGCGGCATCGGAATCTTCGGACAGTCGATCGGCGGCGGCGGTGGTTCAGCCGGTTTCGCGATCGGACTGGTCGGCGTCGGCGGCGGTGCAAATTCGGGCGGCGCGGGCGGCAATGTTTCAATCGATAACGGCGGCGTGATTTCGACGCAAGGCGCATCGGCGTATGGGATCTTCGCTCAATCGGTCGGCGGCGGCGGCGGTAACGGCGGCGGCGGCACCGGATTGTTCGCGGTCGGCGGCGACGGTGCTGGCGGCGGCAACGGCGGCAACGTCAGCGTGCAAAACACCGGCACGATTACGACGACGGGTGCCGGTGCGAACGCGATGTTCGTGCAGAGCGTCGGCGGCGGCGGCGGTAACGGCGGATACGCGCAAGCCGCGAACGCGAATTTTTCGGTTGCGATCGGCGGCAGCGGCGGCGGCGGTGGTAACGGCGGTATCGTCGATGCGAGCAACAGCAGCGCGATCACGACGAACGGTGCGATGGCGAACGGCATCTTCGCGCAATCGGTCGGCGGCGGCGGCGGCAACGGCGGCAACGCGAGCGCGGAATCGGTCGGTGCGATCGCAATCACGATTACGTTAGGCGGCAGCGGCGGCAACGGTGGAAACGGGAGCGCGGTCACCGTCACCAATACCGGAACGATTGCAATCGGTGGTGAAAACGCCGCCGGCATTTTTGCGCAGTCGGTCGGCGGCGGCGGCGGCAACGGCGGTGCGGCCAGTTCCACCGCGATTTCCGCGAATGCGTATCCGACCGTTGCCATTAGTTTTGCGCTCGGCGGAACGGGCGGCAGCGGCGGAACCGGTGCGAACGTCGGCGTGACCAACAGCGGCTCGGTGCAAACCGCCGGCGATAACGGTTTCGGCATCATGGCGCAATCGATCGGCGGCGGCGGCGGCAACGGCGGCGATGCAAATGCGTCGTCACAAGCGTACAGTTCCGAAGGCGCTGCGAGCGTGTCGCTCGCGATCGGCGGTACCGGCGGCGGCGGCGGTACGTCGGGCAACGTCACCGTCACCAATACGGGAAGCGTCGTGACCGCAGGCGCCGACGCGTACGCCATCATCGCGCAATCGATCGGCGGCGGCGGCGGCAACGGCGGAAGCGGTTCCGCGTCGTCATCGGCGACCGCTTCGGATAGTCCGTCGATCTCGTTGACGGCCGGTGTCGGCGGCAAAGGCGGAACCGGTGGAAACGCCGGCAGCGTCGACGTCGAGAATCAACAAGGTGCAGTGGTTACCAGCGGAGCCGGCGCGAGCGGCATCGTCGCGGAATCGATCGGCGGCGGCGGCGGCAACGGCGGCGTCGGCGAAGGCGACTCGAGCGGACAGTTTTCGCTCACCGTCACGGTCGGCGGACAAGGCGGCGTTGCCGGCAATGCGTCATCGGTGACGGTGAACAACGCCGCGACGATTGCAACCAGCGGCGCATCGGCCGACGGCATTTATGCGCAATCGATCGGCGGCGGCGGCGGTAACGGCGGTGCAACGTCGGGCAGCGCCGCGTCGCAATCGACGTCGGAAGGGCAGAGCTTCGACGTCTCCGTCGGCATCGGCGGGTTCGGCGGCGCGGCCGGCAACGCCGGCAACGTGACGATCGGCAACACCGGCGCGATCCTCACCACCGGTTCGAATTCGGACGGTGTATTCGTGCAATCGATCGGCGGCGGCGGCGGCAACGGCGGCGGCGGGAACACTCAGGCCTCGGGCGGCGCGGTAAAAGTGCAGTTCACGCTCGGCGGATTCGGCGGGTCGGCGGCGCTCGGCGGCAACGTGACGCTCACCAACAGCGGCACGATCGAAACGGAAGGCTTCGAGTCCGATGCGGTTTTCGCGCAATCGATCGGCGGCGGCGGCGGCAACGGCGGCGACGCCGAGGGTTCGACCAGCGCGCAAGAAGGGCTCGATAAATCCGCGAGCGTTTCGCTGAACATGGGCGGATTCGGCGGACAGGGCAGCAACGCGGGGAGCGTGAGCATCACCAACACCAGCGGCTCCATTATTACGGAAGGCGATCAATCCACCGCGATCGTCGCGCAATCGATCGGCGGCGGCGGCGGCAACGGCGGCAGCTCGAGCGGCGAATCGGAAGGCGTGGTCGGCGTGACGCTCGGCGTCGGCGGCTTCGGCGGCGCAGCCGGCAACGGCGGCGCCGTGAGCGTGAGCAACGGCGCGGTGGTGGAAACGAGCGGCGTGCTCTCCGACGGCATCTTTGCGCAGTCGGTCGGCGGCGGCGGGGGCACCGGCGGATTCTCGGCCGGCACGGCGAGCGGAACCAACGAGGACGGCAACAGCTTCGGCATCGCCTTGACGCTCGGCGGGTTCGGCGGTGCGGGCGGCACCGGCGCCAACGTCACCGTGAGCAATAGCGGGACGATCGCCACCAGCGGATTCGACTCGACCGGCATCTTTGCCGAATCGATTGGCGGCGGCGGCGGTGACGGCGGATCCTCGACCGCGACCGCGAGCGGAAAGATTTCGGTCGGCGGCGGCCTCGGCGGTTCCGGCGGTGCAGCCGGCGACGCGGGCGACGTACAGGTCACTAACAGCGGATCGATTCAAACCAGCGGCGATTCCGCCAACGGAATCTTTGCGCAATCGATCGGCGGCGGTGGCGGCAACGGCGCGGAGGCCTCGGCGGAATCGAGCGGTTCGGGCGAAAACAGCGTCGCGGTTTCGCTTGCCGTCGGCGGATTCGGCGGCGGATCCGGCAACGGCGGCAGCGTTACCGTGAACAACACCGGCGGCGAGGTGATCACCGGCGGAGCGAATGCAGCCGCGATCTTTGCCGAATCGATCGGCGGCGGCGGCGGCAACGGCGGCGGCGGTTCGACCAATGCATCCGATTCGTCGATCGACGTCGGATTGACCGTCGGCGGATACGGCAGCGGCGGCGGCAACGGCGGCACGGTCACCGTGACCACCTCGGGCATCGTGCAAACCGCCGGATTCAATTCGCAAGGCATCTTCGCGCAATCGGTCGGCGGCGGTGGCGGCAACGGCGGCGACGCGCAAGCGAACGCAACCGCAAGCAGTTCGGACGAATCGCAGAGCGGTTCGGTGACGTTCGCGCTCGGCGGTCAAGGTGCGGTCGGCGGCAACGGCGGCGCGGTGAACGTGACGATCAGCGCGGGCAGCGTGACGACGAGCGGCGGCAACTCGAGCGCGATCGTCGCGCAGAGCATCGGCGGCGGCGGCGGCACCGGCGGCGCCGGAACGGCGCAAGCCGGCGGCGGTACCGTCAACGTGAGTTTGGGCATCGGCGGAACCGGCGGCGCGGGCGGTACCGGCGGCAACGTTGCGGTGACGAACGGCGCGCTCGTTTCGACGAGCGGCGTCAACAGCGACGGCGTTTTTGCGCAGAGCGTCGGCGGCGGCGGCGGCGCGACCGGATTCTCGTCGGGATTTTCGCTCAGCGGAACGACCCAGAGCGATGAATCGTTCGGCATCTCGTTTGCGATCGGCGGTTCGGGCGGCAGCGGCAACGATTCGGGAACGGTGAACGTCACCAACAACGGTCAGATCGTGACCACAGGATTCATGTCGGACGGCATCGCCGCGCAAACGATCGGCGGCGGCGGCGGCACGGGCGGTGCGGCCGCGGCGAGCAGCGATAGCAACGTGTCGATCGGCGGCGGCGTCGGCGGTGGCGGCGGTTCCGGCGGAAACGCGGGCGCGGTGACGGTCTCGAATGCGGGAACGATCGTTACCAGCGGTGATCTCGGCGCCGGCATCTTCGCGCAATCGATCGGCGGCGGCGGCGGCGCCGGGGGTGAAGCGACGAGCGAATCGACCGCAAGCGCGTCGAGCGAAGAAGAGAACACGACGAACATTTCGATCGGCGTTTCGGTCGGCGGCGCGGGCGGTTCATCGGGCACGGGCGGCGCCGTGCAGATCGGCAACACCGGCGCGATCGAAACGCAGGGCAGCGGCGCGGCGGGAATTTTCGCGCAATCGATCGGCGGCGGCGGCGGCATGGGCGGCGGCAGCGAAGCGACGGCGAGCGACGGTTCGCTGAATCTGAGTGTCGGCGTCGGTGGTTCGGGCGGCAGCGGCGGCGCAGGCGGGAACACGACGGTCAGCAATTCGGGAACGATCATCACGCTCGGCTACGCGTCGAACGGCGTCGTTGCGCAATCGATCGGCGGCGGCGGCGGTGACGCGGGCACGGCGGAATCGACGACGACGTCGTCGTCGGATGCGAGCTCCGGTTCGGTGAGCGTTGGCGTCGGCGGCAACGGCGGCGTTGCCAGCGATGGCGGAACGGTCACCGTAAACAACACCGCCGGCGGCATCGCGACCGCGGGCGACGACGCGAACGGGATCGTGGCGATGAGCATCGGCGGCGGCGGCGGTATGGGAAGTACGTCCGCACCAACCTCGCAAGGCACGATCGGTCTCACCATCGGTGTCGGCGGAAAAGGCGGAGGCGGCGGCGATGCCGGCGCGGTCAACGTGAGCAACGCTGCCGCGATTACGACCAGCGGTTCGACGGCCTACGGGATACTGGCGCAATCGGTCGGCGGGGGCGGGGGCGAAGGCGGCTTTGCTTCGGGCTCGTCGCAAGGCAGCGGCGACTTTGCGGCAACGGTCGGCGTGGGCGGATCGGGCGGCGGCGCAGGCAACGGCGCCGCGGTGAGCGTTGCAAACAATGCGTCGATTGCAACGGCCGGATTCGGCAGCGACGGAATCGTGGCGCAATCGATCGGCGGCGGCGGCGGTATCGCCAACGACGCCGGTTCGAATAGTTCGTCGAATACGATCGGCGTCGCGTTGACGGTGGGCGGCAGCGGCGGCGAAGCCGGCAACGGTGCCGCGGTGAGCGTATCCGGAAGCGGCAACGTCGGGACGAGCGGCAACTACGCCTACGGCGTGCTCGCGCAATCGATCGGCGGCGGCGGCGGTGCCGGCGGCGTCGGCGCGGGTTCGCAAACCGGCAGCATCTCGGTCGGCGGCAGCGGCGGTGCGGCGGGCAACGGCGGCAATGTCAGCGTCGATCTCACCGGCAACGTCGGCACGACGGGAACCGGTGCGTCGGCGATCGTCGCGCAATCGATCGGCGGGGGCGGCGGCATCGGCGGCGACACGACCGGATCGACGCTCTCGATCGGTATCGGCGGCAACGGCGGCGGCAGCGGCAGCGGCGGCAACGTCAGCGTCACGACCAGCGGCATGATCTCGACCGGCGGTGCCGGTTCGTACGGTATCTTCGCGCAATCGATCGGCGGCGGCGGCGGCATCGCGGGCGGCGGCAGCAACGGCCTTGCCTTCATCGGTTCGGACGGCGGCGCGGGCAGCGGCGGCGCGATCGACATTACCGCCAACGGCTACGTCCTGGCGGACGGTTTGAATTCGGTGGGAATTTTTGCTCAGAGCGCGGGCGCAAGCGGTGACGGACCGATCGCGATCGATATCGGCGGCACGGTTCGCGCGACCAACGGGCCGAACGCCGCGGCAATCGAGACCGACACGACCGGCACGACGACCATCAACAATATGGGCACCGTGATCGGGAACGTGATCGTGAATGACACGAACGGCACGTTCAACAATGAACCCGGCGCCGTTTTTGCGAGCGGAAACACGGTCGATCTCGGGACGGGCGGGACGCTGAACAACATGGGAGCGATTGCGCCGGGCGGTATCGGCGCGATCCAGACGACGACGTTGACCGGGAACTACAATCAACTGCCGGGCAGCATCTACGACGTCGACCTCAATATGGCGACGCAGACGTCGGATCAGCTCGACGTCAGCGGATCGGCGAACTTGGCGGGTACGGTCGTTCCGAACATCATCAAGCTCGCACCGGATTCCAACCCGTTCACGATTCTCACCGCAGCGGGCGGTGTAAGCGACGACGACCTTTCGGTCGTGCAGTCACCGTTCTTCGATTGGAAGCTGGGCTTCGGGGGGAACGACGTGACCCTGACGATGGCCGGTGTGACGTACACCTTCCCGCAGCTGACCGCGAATCAGAACGCGATCGGCGCGCATTTCGAGAATGCCTGGAACTCGGGAAGCCTAGGATCGCTCGGGCCGCTGATGATGTATTTGAGTACGCTCGATCCGGGGACGAGCTACGCACGAGCGCTCGATCATCTGAGTTCGGGGAATTATCTTGCGTCGGCTACGCCGATGATGTTTACGCATCTCGACTTCACCAACAGCCTCTTCAGCTGTTACCAGCCGGTCAACGAAAATTACGTCGGCACCGAGATGCCGTGTTCGTGGGCGCGCGCGATCGGCCAGAGCGATCATCAGGCGTACTCCTCGACCACGCTCGGACTGGCGGGGAGCGCAGACGGCATCGAGGGCGGGCAGCAACGTGCGCTCGGCGGCGGCCGGTTCGTCGATACGGCCTTCGGCTTCATCCGCTCGTCGACGGTGATCGACGACAACTCATCGACGCAGTCCAACGGCGTGCAGGCCGGCATCGCCTGGAAACAGCAGCACGGTGCGACCTCGTTCGCGCAGGGCGTTTCGCTCGGCTACGACTGGCTCGACACGACGCGCTCGCCGGTACCGAACGTCGTCGCGACCGGCAAGAGCGGCGCGCTCAGCCTGGATGCGCGAGCCGGCCTCTCGCACGTCAGCAACCTTGGCGGGTTCTATATCAAACCGTACGGCAACGTCGACGTGCTCTTCGTCGATCGTCCCGGATTCAGTGAGAGTAATGCCGGCGCCGAAGGCTTGAACGTGGCCTCGATGAGCAACGTGCTGGGCATCGCAACGCCCGGCGTCGAGTTCGGTGGAACGTTCCACCGGGGCGACACGACGTTCCGGCCGTTCCTCGACGCCAGCGTGAGCGCGCTTTCCACCGATCACTGGTCGGCTGCCTCAACCTTCGAAGGCTCGCCGGCGGGCGTTGCGCCCTTCGTGATCACCAGCTCGTTCCCGAGCGTGCTCTATCGCACGTATGGCGGGCTGCAGCTGGGCGAGAAGCGCTTGATCATGACCTTCGATTACGGCCTCTCGTTCGGGACCGGCTACTCCAGCCAAAGCGGCTCGTTCAAATTCGACTATAAATTCTAGACGATGCCGTTTCTGCCGTTGGTCTTCGTGGCGATGCCGTTTCGCAAGAAGTTCGACGCATCGCACCGCTTCGAAATCGACTTCGACGACATCTACGATCGCGCGATGCGGCCGGCCTTCGAGTCGCTCGAGGACCGGCTCGACTATATCCGCGCCGACGAAGAGCGCGCCGGCGGGATCATTCACGTGCCGATGTTCGAGCGGCTGCTCGTTGCCGAGATCGCGGTCGTGGACGTGACGATTCCAAATCCGAACGTGTATTACGAACTCGGGATTCGTCACGGCGCCAAGCCCGCGACCACGATCATCGTCGGAGCGTTCGAGACGCTGCCGTTCGACATCGCGCTGGCACAGGCGGTTCCGTACCTGTTGGACGAAGGAAAGCTCAGCGACGAGTCGGCGGCATCGTTCGCCGGCGCGCTGCGCGAAAAGCTGGAGTACGCGCTCGCCCATGTCGACGGCCGCGACAGCCCGATCTTCCAGCTGATCCCCGCGTTGCGCGAAACGTCGCTGCCGCACGATATCACGGAGTCCTTCCGCGACCGCGCCAAATACATGAACGAGACGCGCGACCGGCTCGATACCGCGCGGCGCGTGCCCGAGAAGCAATTTGCGCAGGCGCGCGAGACGATCGCGGCAATCGAACGGGAGATGGGCGCGATCACGAAGACCAACGCCGAGCTGCTCTTCGACGTGATGCTCGCCTATCGTGACGTGCAGGCGTACGCAGAGATGATCGCGCTGGCCGAGCGCGCACCGGAGTGGCTGCGCGACCAGGCGCCGGTGCTGGTGGAGCAGGAAGCCTTCGCGCTCAACCGCCGCAACGAGGATGGCGACCGCGATCGCGCCGTCTCTCTGCTCGAGGCACAGATCCGCAAACGCGGACACTCGCCGGAAACCTCGTCGCTGCTCGCGCGCATCTATAAGGATCGCTACGTCGAGGCGCTCAAAGCCGGCGAAGCCCGCGCCGCGCGCGGAGCGCTCGCGCGCGCGATCGAGTTGTATCGCGCCGGCTTCGAAGCGGATCCGCGCGACTATTATCCCGGCATCAATCTCGCAACGCTCCTGACGCTGGAGGGTTCGGCGGATTCACTTACCGAGCGCGAGCGCGTGGCACAGGCCGTGCTCTTCGCGCTGGGCCGTCTCGGCGGGCTGAACTCGAGCGACTACTGGCAGGTTGCCACCGTGCTCGAGAGCGCGCTCATGCGCGGCGATGCGGCGACGGTAAATCGCGCCCTCGACATCATCGCTTCACTGCGGAACGTCCCGTCCTGGTGCTATAAATCGACGAAGGGCAATCTCAAGCTCCTGCGTCTTGCACCAAGCGGTGCGATGGATCGCACGCTGCTCGACGAAGCGATCGCGGAGCTTGCCAAACACGCCGGCTAGGGAAGCTCTGAAGAAGTCCATGCACCGATCGTTATGGCCCCGATGGCCGCAGACCCGAGGAGTCGGCGAGGGAGCATAGCCGGGGTGTTCTGTGACCGAGCCGACGACGATGGAGATGCGCCATCGCGGCCATA